>JAQTMD010000052.1 GCA_028714595.1 Candidatus Omnitrophota bacterium | reverse complement strand
GGTTTCCCATGTCGCTTTTGTTTTGCAGCCTGGGCGTCGCGCTGCACAATATTTTCAGCAACCGCAAACGGTTCCTCTGTTCTGAGCTGATCGCGACCGGATTTTATAAGGAAGACGATTACGTGTTCGGCAAGCCGGCAACGCAGGTGCTGCCGGCTGATTTCGACGACGAGCGGCTTTTCGAAGAAGTAAAGAATATATGGAGTTCAGGCTAAAGGAGGGGTTTATCGAGCTGGATAACATGCTCAAAGTCCTCGGGCTTGTCGCAAGCGGGGCCGAGGCAAAGCAGGGCATCCGGTCGGGCGAGGTCAAGGTCAACGGCCGGCCGGAGACCCGCGTCCGCCGCAAGCTGCGTTCCGGTGATGCCGTGGACTTCAAAGACCGGCAGATCAGCGTCTTGTAAGCAAGGAGCGTCCCATGTTACCGGTAGGCGTGTTGATGGTCGAGCACCGCGTCATCGAGCGGATGATAAAATTGTGGGAAAATGAATTGAACCGGATCAACGCAACAGGCAAAGCAAACAGCAGCTTCCTTGGCCAGGCCGTTGATTTCATGCGCACCTACGCCGACCATTTCCATCACGGCAAGGAAGAGAACATGCTCTTTGCGCTCCTCAGGCAAAAACCCCTGACCGGGGGTCTTGCGTCCATGCTCGACGGGCTGGCGGAGGAGCACACGGTCTCGCGCAGGACCGTGGCAGCCCTGGCCGCGGCAAACCGGGATTATGCTGCCGGCGCCGAAGACGCCCTGGCCGCGATCAGGGAGTCCATCAGTGCGATCATCCGGCTCTACCCCGCGCACATCCGCAAGGAAGACAAACAGTTCTTTCTCCCGGTCATGGAGTTTTTGACGGACATGGAAAAAGAGAAGATGCTCGCCGACTTCCGCGCGTTCGAGCCCTCGACGCACGATACGTATAAGTCCATGGTCTTTGTCATGGAGCAGAAATAAGTTTTCAGGCGGAAAATGAAACAGGAACTGACCATAAAAATATCCGGAGAAGCGGGCCAGGGCATGCAGACCATCGGCTCGGCCCTGTGCCTTATGTACAAGAACGCCGGCCTGAACATCTTTGCCGACCAGGATTACATGTCCCGGATACGCGGAGGAAATAATTTTTTCCGTTTGCGCATCGCAGAATACCCGGTGTATGCGCCGCGCCGCCTGAGCGATATCCTGGTGGCCCTGGACAAGCCCTCTATCGGGCTGCACCGCGGGTCCCTTGCCACGGACGGGGTCATCATCCTTGACCGGAAAAAATTCAACATCGAGGCTGCGGACCCTGCGTTTTTTGACGTGCCCCTGTTCGAGCTTGCAGTAAAGGCAGGCGCAAGCGAGCTGTTCGTCAATTCCGTGGCCCTGGGAGCGCTTGCCGGCTCTACCGGCGTGGGGTTTTCCTATGTCGAGGCAGTGCTTCAGTCCGCGTTCCGGGATAAAGGCGCAGATATCATAACGAAGAACGTCGCAGCAGCGCAGAGCGGCTTTGACTTTGCTGCCGCATCAGACCGCACAAAGGCGTTCCGGCTCAAATGCTGCCAGGCCCCCGGGTCGCTGGTATTAAGCGGCAATGACGCCGTGTCGCTGGCTGCCATCCGCGCCGGCTGCAAGTTCTATTCCGCGTATCCCATGACGCCGTCCACCGGTATCATGAACTTTCTCGCCCGTTACGCCGCACGCTTCAATATTGTCGTCGAGCAGGCAGAAGACGAAATCGCAGCCGTCAACATGGCTCTGGGTGCATCATTCGCCGGCGTGCGCGCCATGACCGGCACTTCAGGCGGCGGTTTTGCGCTTATGCAGGAAGGCGTGAGCCTTTCCGGCATGACTGAAACGCCGATCGTCATCTTCGAAGGCCAGCGTCCTGCGCCGGCAACCGGGTTCCCCACCCGCACCGAGCAGGCAGACCTGAATTTCGTCATCCACGCCGGCCACGGAGAATTCGCGCGCGCAGTGTTTACCCCGGGCACCATCGAAGAGGCGTTTTTTTTGACGGTCAAGGCCTTTAACCTCGCGGAAAAATATCAGATACCGGTCTTTATCTTGAGCGACCAGGTCCTGGCGGAATCCTCCCGGAACATCGCTGCGCCGGACCTGGCAAAGGCAGCGGTAGAGCGTTTTATCATCCCGAAAAAAGATTCCGCGGGGATAAAGGATTACAAACGATATGCGCTGACTGCCTCCGGGATCTCTCCCCGTGCCGTGCCTTCCTGGATCGAAGGCGTGGTCTACGCCGACAGCGACGAGCACACCGAAGAAGGCCACATCACCGAAGACGCGTGCACGCGCACGCAGATGGTCGAAAAGCGCCTGCACAAAAAGATGGCCGGCCTGAAGAAAGAGATCGAGGCCCCGGTCGCGGGTAATGCCGAAGGCGCCGAACTTTTGCTGGTCGGTTTCGGCTCGACCTTCGGCGTAGTGCGGGAGGCGGCGGCTGCGCTCAACGACAAGTCCGTCGGCTTTATCCATTTGCCGCAGGTCTGGCCGTTCCCCGCCCGGGAAATAATCGCCCTGGCAGGCAAGGCCAAAAAGCTCGTTACCGTGGAAAATAACGCTTCGGCTCAATTAGCCGCTCTGCTGCGCAGAGAAACCGGTCGTGCAGCGGATTCATCCATACTGAAATTCGACGGAAGGCCGTTTGACCTCGATACCCTGGTCGAACAGGTCGGGCGGGAGGTTTAAGGTGGCAACGCTTGCGGATTTCAAAAGCAATGACGAGATCGCCTGGTGCCCCGGCTGCGGGAATTTCGGGATCTTGAACGCCGTGAAAAAGGCGCTCGTCTCGCTCGGTTGCGAGCCCCGGGAAATCCTTCTGGTATCCGGGATCGGCCAGGCCGCAAAACTGCCGCATTACCTTGCCGGTAACTGCTTTAACGGTTTGCACGGCAGGGCCCTGCCGGTTGCAGCCGCGGCAAAGATCGCAAACCGTTCCCTGACCGTCGTGGTGACCACCGGCGACGGCGATTGCTACGGAGAAGGCGGTAACCACTTCCTGCACAACATCCGCAGGAACGTGGACATGACCGTCATCGTCCATGATAACCAGATCTACGGCCTGACCAAGGGCCAGGCATCTCCCACCACCGACCGGGGCCACAAGACCAAAGTCCAGACCGCAGGCGTGATCCTGGATCCGTTCCATCCCCTGGAGGTCGCCATCGCGTTAGGCGCGGGATTTGTGGCGCGGGGATACTCAAAAGAGATGGAGCATCTTGCCGGGCTCATCATCGCCGGGATAAGCCACAGGGGTTTTTCTCTCATCGACGTGCTCCAGCCCTGCGTATCCTTCAACAAGGTAAACACCTACGAGTGGTACAACAAGCGGGTCTATAAGCTGGACGAGGAAAAGGATTACGATCGTACCGATAAGGCGACCGCGCTGAAGAAGGCCTGCGAATGGGGCGAGCGCATCCCGCTGGGAGTGCTCTATCAGGCGGAATCGCAGAGTTATGAACAAAGGAGCGGCCTTGACCGGCGGCCTCCGCTGGTCGACGAGCCCATTGACGACATCGACATAAGCGCCTTATTCAAGGATTTTACCTAGGGACGGTTCTCATTGAGAGCGGGAAGTGTCCCTGAAATAACGGAGCTGTCGGATGGACAAATATAAGTGCACGGTATGCGATTATGTCTATGATCCCGCCAAAGGCGACGATACGCAGGGTATCGCGCCCGGCATTGCATTCGAAAACCTGCCTGAAAGCTGGGTTTGCCCGGTCTGCGGCGCCGCCAAAGACATGTTCGTCAAGATATAGGAAAAGGAGCGCAATGAAAGACCCTGCCGGAGCCGTATCCGCCAACGAGACCCTGCGCACGATCAACAGCCGGCGCAGCATCAGGAATTTCCTGGATAAACCGGTCAGAGATGCTGACCTGCGCATCATCCTGCACGCGGCAAACCAGGCGCCGTCCGCGCACAACCAGCAGTCCTGGCGATTCGCGGTCCTGCGGGGCGGAAAGAAAGACGGGCTGGTGGAGCTTATCGCGGCCAGGGCAGCGGATTTTCCCCGGCCGTCCAATGCGCTGCTGCGCATGGCCTCGCGCAGTATCGCCTCGGCGCCGGTGGTGATCTGCGTGGCCAATACCGGCGAGCTCATCAGGCGGGGCAGCGAGCTGTTCAAGGTCGACAGGGCGCAGGCCCACGATTTTTTCCGCATCATGGAGATACAGAGCTCTGCCGCCGCGGTCCAGAACCTATTGCTTGCAGCCGCGTCGCTGGGCCTTGCGGCAGTGTGGCTGGGGATCCTGGTGCTGATAAAAAAAGAAGTGCTGGAATTCATGGGAGAGCCCGAGGGAGAGTTCATGGCAGTCATCCCGGTCGGCTATGCGGCCAGGCCCGGCAGTTCGCCGGCCAAACGCCCGCTGGACGTGGTCGTCCGCTTCCTCTAATAAAGAGACATTGCATTGATTTCGGGGCCGGAGAGTGTATAATAGACCTGGGAGAGGGCAGTAGCGGCCGTAAACCAGGACGCGCCGGCCGCAAAAAAGAAAAACGCGATGAATATACGATCAAAATCAATGTTGCTGCTGGGCACGCTGTTCGGGCTTTTCATATTGTCGCTCACGATCCTGCGGGTCATGGATGCGAAGCGGGAAGCGCAGATACTGGACGAAGCGACGCTCGAGAAAGAAGCGAACGTTGAACGGATACTGGAGCTTAAGAACCTGCCGCTGCAGACGCTCTCCAGGGATTATTCCCTGTGGGGCGAGATGGTGGATTTCGTCAAAACCAGGTCCCCGGAATGGGCCGCGGTCAATATCAATAACGGGGTTTCGACGTACGGCGCAAACGCCGCCTGGGTGTTCGACCCCGAATTTTCTCAGATCTACGATTATAACGAGTGGGACGACGAGAGTATCAAGAAAGCCCCGTTCCCGGCGGAGAATTTCAAAACAGCCTTCAAAAACGAGGTCTTTTTCCATTTCTTCGTCGAAAGCCCCCGCGGCCTGCTGGAGGTCCGGGGCGCCGCCATTCAGCCCAGCGACGATGACAAGCGGGTGACTCCCCCCCGGGGGTATTTTTTTGTCGCGCATGCCTGGAACGAAGAGTACCTGCAAGAGATTTCGGATTTGACCGATTGCAAGGTCACCAGCACGTCGCCGGCAAGCCCGTCCCCGGCAAGCCCGTCCCCCCAGACGACCGCGACCAGGCATAACCTGATCGTTTTTTCGCAGGAATTGCCCGGCTGGGACCAGAAGCCGGTGGCGATCGTCACTTTTTACGGCGTCTCCGGGGCTTCGGAGACTTTAGGCAGGATGGGCGCTCACGAATACGTTCTTTTTTTCTTTCTCATGCTGGCAGTTCTGATCACGACGGCAGTGCTGGTCACGTACTGGGTCAACGCCCCGCTTCGCGCGATCTCGTCTGCGTTGAAGAAGGGCGACCAGGATCCCATGATCGCGCTTCAGGATTCCGGGGACGAGTTCGGCGAGATCGCCGCCTTAATACTCGATTTCTTCGTCCAGAGGAGGGAGCTGCGGGATAACGAGGAAAAATACCACCATCTCTTTAATTCGGCCAGCGACGCTATTTTTTTGATGAAGCACGACCTGTTCATTGATTGCAATGCGCGGGCGCTGGAGATATTCGGCTGCACGAGGGAGCAGATCGTCGGCCAGCCCCCGTATAGATTTTCTCCCGTTACCCAGCCCGACGGAAGGCGCTCCCGGGAGAAGGCGCGGGAAAAGATCGATGCCGCCCTGCGCGGCGAGCCGCAATCTTTCGAATGGGTGCACGCCAGGTTCGACGGCACCCCTTTCCTGGCCGAAGTCAGCCTGAATACCGTTACCATCAACAAAGAGGTTTTTGTCCAGGCGCTCGTCCGCGACGTCTCGAAACGAAAAGAGATGGAGCAGAGCGTAAAAGAATCCGAGCAGAAGTTCAAAGCCATATTCGATTCTACGAAAGACGGAATACTCATTGTCGACGCCCGTACGCACGTCTTCTCGATGGGCAATAAAAAGATAAGCGAGATGCTGGGGTATCCCCCGGAAGAGTTGACGAAGCTGAAGATCAACGACATCCACCCCCGGGAAAGCCTGTCGTCGGTGCTCGATACTTTTGAAAGGCAGAGCAGGGGTGAGTTCGTCGTCGCGGTAAATACGCCCGTGCTGAGGAAAGACGGCAGCGTCTTTTTTGCCGACATCAGCTCCTCCAAGATCCTGATGTCGGGAAAGGAATATTTGATCGGAAGCTTCCGCGATGCCACCGAGCGCAAAAAGGCGGAAGAGGCGCTCCAGAACGCATTGGCGTTTACCCACGAGGTCATTTCAGGCGCCGGCGAAGGAGTGATCGTGTACGACCGGGGGTTCCGGATACGGGAATGGAACCCGTTCATGGAAGACATGACCGGCGTGCCGAGGCGCGACGTCATCGGCCAGTGCACGTTCGAGCTCTTTCCGCATCTGAAGGAACAAGGTATCGATAAGCTGCTGACGCGCGCGTTATTGGGCGAAACCGTCTCTTCCCCCGATACCCGCTTTTACATCCCGGCAACGGGAAAGTCGGGATGGGTGCGCGGTATTTATACGCCGCACCGGGACAAAAACGGCGCGATAACCGGCGTGATCGCGCTGGTGCGCGATATAACCGGGAGCAGAAAAGCGGAGGAGACGCTGCGCACCAGCCAGGCACAGCTGTCCAACGCCGCCAGTATCGCGCGCCTGGGCCCCTGGGAATACGACGTGGCCGGCGACACGTTCACGTTCAATGACGCCTTTTACGCGGTCTACCGGACAACCGCAGAGCAGGCCGGCGGATATCAGATGTCGTCGGCCGAGTACGCGAAACGCTTCGTGCACCCCGACGATGCGGCAATCGTCGCCGAAGAGACGCGCAAGGCCGTCGAGACCGACGACCCGCAGTACAACCGCCGGCTGGAGCACCGGATCATATATGCCGACGGAGAGACCGGTTATGTTACCGTGCGCTTCTTTGCGGTCAAAGACGACCGGGGCAGGACCGTCAGGACCTTCGGCGTAAACCAGGATATCACGGAGCGCAGGAAGGTCGAGGAGACGCTGCGGGAGAACGAGGAGCGGCTCAGGGACATCATATTCAGCATGGCCGATTGGATGTGGGAGACGGACGAGCGGGGCGTGTATACCTATAGTTCGATCAGGGGCTCCGATATCCTGCACAGGCCCCCCGAGGAGATCCTCGGCAAGACCCCGTTCGATTTCATGCCGCCGGACGAGGCAAAGAAGGTGGCAGCGCTCTTCTCCGAGATCGCCGTGCGCAAGGAGCCCATACGGGAGCTGGAGAATTGGAATATCGACGGGAACGGCAAACTGATATGCCTGGTTACCAGCGGCGTGCCCATACTGGACAACGAGGGGAACCTGAAAGGGTACCGCGGCGTGGACAAAGACATCACCGGGCGTAAAAATGCGGAAAAGGAGCTGCGGGAGGCGTACGAAAAACTGAAAGAGACCCACGCGCAGCTCGTGCAATCGACGAAGATGGCCTCGGTCGGCCTCCTGGCGGGCGGCGTGGCTCACGAGATCAATAATCCCCTGACCGGCGTGCTGAACAACGTGCAGCTGATCGCGCTCATGGCCCAGCAGAAAAAAGATTTCAGCCTGGAGGATTTCAAGGATATCTTGAAAGACATCGAGGATTCCGCCCTGCGCTGCGTCAGCATAACGCAATCGCTGTTGAATTTTTCCCGCGCCTCCAAAGGGGTCTTCGAGCCGATCTCTTTGAACGTCGCCGTTAAAGACATACTCCCCCTTGTAGAAAACGAGCTCAAACTGAGCAATATCGCCATCGGCACCCAGCTGAACAGCGACCTGCCGCAGATCTCGGGGGACATACAGCTTATCGAGCAGGTCATCTTTGACATGATCAATAACGCGCGGTGGGCCATCCTGGAGTCGTCCGGGGAGAAGGGCGGGGTCATAACGCTGAAGACCGACGCGGAGCCGGACGGCAGGCACGTATCGGTCTCCATTTCGGACACGGGGATCGGTATTGCCAAGGAGAACCTGGAAAAGATATTCGACCCCTTCTTTACCACGAAAGAACCGGGAGAAGGCACGGGCCTGGGGTTGTCCATCGGCTACAACATCGTTCAGTCGCACCAGGGGACCATCACAGTCACCAGTGAACCCGGCGTCGGAACCACCTTCAAGCTCGTTTTTCTCGCCCTCTAAGGCTTGCAGCGGGCAAAAGTTCCATGCAGCGCATAACGGAAGGGACAGGGAATGGTCGGTGAACGCAGGTTGTTCGTCAGGTTCGGGATGTCGTGTACCGTCGTGGTGCAGCCCGACCCGCAGGACAAGCGCACTATCGACTGCGAACTTATCGATTTGAGTTACGAGGGAGTGGGCATGTATTCGCCGCAAGCCTTCGAGCCGGGAGGCGCGTTGAAGTTCATCATCATCAACCGCCAGCTGAACGTCAACCTGGGCGGCCTGGGCAGGGTGGTGTACTGCAATCCCGTAACGGTAAACGGGAAAGAGGTTTTCCGCATCGGCCTTGAGCTTATCGACGTGGACCGCGCGCAGGTCAAGCAGATCCTCATGCTCGTGCGCGACCTCTCCCGCTAGGGGGGGGACGTTCCCCGAGGTGCCACCCCGTTGCTTTGCAACTTTTATAATCAAAAGGGTTACAACAGCACCCATAAAACAGAAAAGGCGTCGAGTTAGCTACTGACGCCTTTTCTGCGGACACTACATACAGCATGTTTCTACTGCTTGTACTGTCTACGATTTAAGTATACTCCATTTTAGAGGAATGTCAAGAAGTATCGTGGAAAGAGCGGGGAGCTTATGAGTGCGATCGTTATCATGCCGTGCCTGGACATGAAAGAGGGCCGGGTCGTCAAGGGCGTCAATTTCGCGAACCTCAAGGATGCCGGCGACCCCGTCAAGAACGCCGCGTTCTACCAGAAAGAAGGCGCGGATGAGCTGGCCATGCTCGGTATCGCGGCCACCGTCGAGAACCGCCCGACGCGCCTGGAGTGGGTCAAGAACGTTTCCTCGGCGATCACCGTTCCCCTGACCGTGGGCGGCGGCATCGCAAGCCTTGGGGACATCGAACTGGTCTTGGCGGCCGGGGCAAGCAAAGTATCCATGAACAGCGCCGCGGTCGGGAACCCGCAGCTGGTCAAAGAGGCGGCAAAAAAATTCGGCTCGAAAGTCATCACCGTGGCCATTGACGGCAAGCGCAATCCGGCAATGCCGTCGGGGTTCGACGTGGTGGTCGCCGGCGGCACCAGGGCC
>JAQTMD010000051.1 GCA_028714595.1 Candidatus Omnitrophota bacterium | reverse complement strand
ACTGCTGCCGGAGTACCCGCGGCATCGTGGTCTGCGAAGAGCATTCCAATATCGGCGGCCTTGCCTCGGCAGTGCAGGAGGCGGCGGCAACCGGTCATCCTGCCAAAGTCCTGCAAGTGGGCATCAAGAACCGGTTCGGCCAGTCGGGCGAGCCCGAGGAGTTGCTCAAAGCGTATAACCTGAAAAGTTCCGATATCGAACAGGCAGTCCTTTCAGCAATCGCCTAAGCTGCTGTGTCGCGCATAACCGTCCCTTCCTTTGCCAAGCTCAACCTGTTCCTGTCCGTGCGGCGCAAGCGCGCGGACGGATTCCACGCCATACGCACCCTTTTCGAACGCATCAGCCTCCACGATACCATAACTTTGACGACGCGCCGTGACAACCGCATCACGGTTTCCAGCGATAATCCCGCGCTGAACCGGGATAGCAATAACCTGGCGCTCACCGCAGCTTTGCTTTTGCAGAAGACCTACGCAGTCAAACAGGGCGCGGCAATCCGGATAGAGAAGCGGATACCGCTGGGAAGCGGCATGGGAGGCGGCTCGAGCAATGCCGCGGCAACGCTGCTTGGCCTGAACCGGCTCTGGAAGGTCAAGGCAAGCCGGGCTGCGCTGGTAAAGCTGGGAGCGCGCATCGGCAGCGATGTGCCGTTTTTCGTGCACGAGTGTACCTATGCCTGGGGAACCGGAAGGGGAGAACGCGTCAGGCCTTTGCAGGAACTTGCCGGGGTAAAGCTCCGGCACGTGATTGTAATGCCCGGGATTGCAGTGTCGACGCCGCGGGTCTATGCTGCCTGGGACCGCAGGAGGAGTTTAAGGTTGACAAGGCCGGGTTCTGGTGCTAAACTTACTTATTTGGCATTAAAGAAAAACCACCCTGCCCTACTAAGTGGAGTGATTTCCAATAGTTTGGAGCCTGTTACAGAGTCCATGTACCCGCAGGTAAGCCGGGCAAAGGCCGCGCTGTCTGCGCAAGGCGTAAAAACAATCATGATGTCCGGGAGCGGTCCGGCGGTATTCGGTATTGTCAATTCCCGAAAGGAGGCGGACCAGGTACGCTCGCATCTTGGAAAGTCAAGGCTCTACGGGGTATTTTGTGCTACGAGCATCTAGTGTCGAGCACGGAGGTGACCATGGATATCACCGAGGTCAGGGTGTTCTTGAAGGATTCTCCCGATAAAAAGCTGAAGGCGTATGCGACGGTGACGTTCGACGACGCTTTTGTGGTACGCAACATCAAAGTGATACAGGGGACCAACGGCGTGTTCATCGCCATGCCGTCGCGCAAGGTCAAGCACCCCTGCCCGAAATGCGGTTTCAAGAACGAGGCGCGCGCCAAGTACTGCAACCAGTGCGCCGGCCCGCTGCCCGTGCAGGCGTATCCGATCGCGCACGTCCCTGCAGAGGCCGGCACCGGCGCGCAGGCAGAGCATAAGGATATCGCGCACCCCATTACGCAGGCATTCCGCGAACAGCTTCAGAAGAAAATCCTGGAAGCTTATGAGGAAGAAGTAAAGAAGGGGCCGGCTGCGGCGAGGGCGTCCGGGGATGACCTCTAATACGGCTTCACCGGTACGGCCTCACCGGGCGACGCAGCGCGGCAAATACCGGGATGCAAAGGGATACTGAAAAAGCAGTTGTTTTAATTCTTTGATTTGAATAGTGTTAGAAACAGCAGGTGTGGTACCCAGGGGAACGTCCCCTTTAGATTGATGGGATGTCGTCCAATGGTAGGACACGAGAATTTGGGTCTCGCTATTATGGTTCGAATCCATACGTCCCAACCAGCTTGAAGAATACCTATGGCTAAGCAGATAGCGGCGATAATACTGGCGGCAGGAAAAGGCGAGCGGATGAAATCCGAGATGCCCAAGGTCATGCATCAGGTCTCGTCGCGGCCCATGCTCGGCTATGTCCTTGACCTGGTCAAGCAGGCAAAGATCAGGCAGCACGTGGTGGTCGTCGGTTTCAAATATCAGGATGTGCGCGCATTTTTGCCGAAAGCCACGAAGTCCGTGGTGCAGAAAAAGCTCCTGGGCACGGCAGACGCGGTAAAGCAGGCTTTACAGTATTTCAGGAGTTTCAAGGGCACGATGGTGGTGCTCTACGGCGACAATCCGCTGCTCAAGCCCGAGACTATCGAGAAACTGGTAGCGCACCATGTGGACGCCGGGGCAGCGGCAACGCTGTTGACCGCGGAGATAGACAAGCCCGCCGGATACGGCAGGATCTTGCGCGACCGCTATAATTCGCTCTGCGGCATCGTGGAGGAAAAAGACGCCGACGATTTCCAGAAGCGCATCAAGGAGATCAATACCGGCATCATGTGTTTTGACCGGCAGAAGCTTGCTGCCGGCATCAAGCAGGTACGGCCCAACAACGCAAAAAAGGAATATTACCTGACCGACGTCATTGATATTCTGTACCGGGCCGGAGAGATCGTGGAAACCGTCAAGGCGGAAGACGTCCGGGAAGCCCTGGGCATCAATTCGCGCGTGGAGCTTGCCGCGGCCAATAAGATCATGCAGCAGAGGATCCAGGAACAGCTGATGAAGGACGGGGTGACCATCGTTGACCCGGATTCCACGTTCATCAGCTGGGGCACGAAAATCGGCCCTGACACCGTAATTTATCCCTTTACAGTCATTGAAAAGAATGTTACAATCGGTAGCCGATGTTCGGTCGGGCCGTTTTGCCGGCTGCGGCCGGGCACTTGTCTTGCTGATAACGTTGCTGTGGGCAATTTCATAGAAATTTCCCGCTCCAGGCTGTCGTCCGGGGCCCGGGCAAAGCATTTCGGGTTCATCGGCGACGCGACCCTCGGCCATTCCGTAAACATAGGCGCAGGCACCGTCACTGCCAATTACGACGGAAAAAACAAAAACCCAACGGTCATCAGGGATAACGCCTTTATCGGTTCGGACACGGTATTGGTAGCTCCTATTATTGTCGGCAGGGGCGCGCGCACCGGCGCGGGCAGCGTGGTCACCAGAGGCCGCAATGTGCCGGATAAGGCGACGGTAGTCGGTGTCCCGGCAAAGGTCGTACAGCCCAAAAAGAGGTAGGCATGGATAACTTAAAGATCTTCAGCGGAAACGCGAATCGCCAGTTAGCCAAAGACATCTGCAAGTATTTGCGCGCGCCGCTCGCCGACGCATCGGTCGAACGCTTCAGCGAAGGCGAAATCCGCGTCAAGATAAACGAGAATGCCCGGGGCAAGGACGTGTTTATCGTCCAGTCCACCTGCACCCCTCCCAACGAGACCCTGATGGAACTTTTAATCATGATCGACGCTTTGAAGCGCGCCTCGGCAGCGCGTATCACCGCGGTCATGCCCTATTTCGGGTATGCCCGGCAGGACCGCAAAGACCAGCCGCGCGTGCCGATCACCGCAAAGCTGGTGGCCAATCTTTTGACCGTCTCGGGGGCGAACCGCATCCTCACCATGGACCTGCACGCCGGCCAGATCCAGGGGTTCTTCGACATACCCATGGACCACCTCTTTGCCATCAATGTCTTTATCGAATACCTGCAGCGGCTGCCCAGCAGGAATCTGGTCGTGGTCTCGCCCGACGTCGGTTCCATCAAGATGGCGCGCGCATACGCCAAGAAGCTTTCCGCCGGCCTTGCGGTCATCGACAAGCGCCGCGATTCGCCGGAAAAGACCGAGGTCATGCATATCCTGGGCGAGGTCGCCGGAAAAGACGCGGTCATCGTGGACGACCTCATCGCCACAGGCAGCTCGCTCATCGAGGCAGTGCATGCCTTGAAAAAAGCAAAGTGCCGGTCTATCCGCGCAGCCATATCGCACGGCGTGCTCTCGGGCCCGGCAGTGCAGCGCATCGACTCCTGCAGGGACCTGAAAGAGCTGGTCATCACCGACAGCATCCCGCTTGCCGCGAAAAACAGGCATTCCCGGATCAAGGTGCTCTCGGTGGCCGCGCTCATGGGCGAGGCGATTAAGCGCATTCATAACGAGGAATCGATCAGCTGCCTGTTCGACGATCACCGGAATTAAAACGCAATCCAAAGAATGAAAGGAACCTGAGAACCCATGGAAGAACTCGTACTCGAAGCGCAACCGCGGACAGAGATAGGAAAGAACAAGGTCAGGATCATGAAGTCGGGCGGGTTTATCCCGGCAGTGGTGTATTCGGGCGGCAAGGAGTCAATGCCGGTCAAGGTGTCGCGCCACGAGTTCCTGACCATGATCCACCACCACCGGGTGGAGAACGCGATCATCAGCGTCAGGATCAAGGACGACAAGAAGCCCGGCAGGTCGTGCATGATCAAAGAGATACAGCAGGACCCGGTGCACGGCGATATCGTGCACATCGATTTCAACGAGATATCCCTAACCAAGGCCATCAAGGTCAACGTCCCCGTGGCGACCGTGGGCGAGCCTGCAGGCGTCAAGCTTGAAGGCGGCTCCCTGGAGACCATCATGTGGGAGATCGAGGTGGAGTGTCTTCCCACGGACATCCCCAAGAATATCGAGGTCAATGTCGCGGAGCTCAAGATCGGGGATTCCGTCCATATCAAGGACCTCAAATTCCCGGAGAAGATCAAGGTCGTCTCGGACCCGGAAGCAGTGGTCGTGTCGGTGTCGGCGCCGATGAAGGAAGAGGTGGCTGCTCCTGCCGAAGGCGAGGAGATTACCGAGCCCGAGGTCATTAAGGAAAAGAAGGAAGAACCGGCTGAGGCAGGCGCCGAAGAAAAGAAAGAAGACAAGAAAGAAAAGAAGGAAGAGAAGAAGTAGGATAGATCGCTCCATGAAACTCATTGTAGGGCTGGGCAATCCGGGAACGCGGTACCTTGGAACGCGGCACAACATCGGCTCGGCAGTGGTCAAGGAATTCTGCCGCAGGCACAAGGCAGCCCTCAAACGCGGGCTTTTCTCCGCTGCGTTAAGCGCAAAAGTAAAGTTGCACGGCATTGAGTGTGTCCTGGCAGTGCCGCTGACCTATATGAACCTGTCCGGGGCGGCAGTGCTGGCCCTGGTCAAAAAGCACCGCATCGCAGGCGAGGACCTCCTGGTCGTCTGCGACGACCTGGACCTGGAACTCGGAAGGGTACGGCTGCGGCGCAGCGGTTCCGACAACGGGCATAACGGCGTGGCCTCGGTCATCGCAGCGCTGGACACCCGGGATTTCTGCAGGCTGCGCCTGGGTATCGGCAGGCCGGCGCATCGCAGCGCGGATACGGCGGACTACGTGCTGTCCGCGTTCACCGGCAAGGAAACGGCGCGCATACCGGAATTCATCGACGATGCGCTGCAGGCAATCGAGTCGTGGATAGAACTCGGCATAGAAAAAACAATGAACACGGTCAACAGACGAGGCGAGGAAAAGGATGAATAAGTACGAAGCGATGTTCGTGATCAAACCTGATTTGTCCGAGGACGAGCGAAAAGCGCTCTTCGGCACGATCCAGGAAGTGATCACCAAGAACAACGGTCAGGTCTCGAACGGAGCGGTCTGGGCGGAAAAACGCAGGCTGTGGTTCCCCTTGAAGAAACAGCACGAGGGCGTCTATTACCTGGCGAATTTCACTGCGCCCACGGACGCGATCACGAAACTCAAATACACGTTCAAATTAAACGAGCAGATACTGCGGGTATTGATCCTGGCGGCGTAACGGACGGTATTCGAGTACGCCCGGCGCCGGCAAAGGCGCCGGTGTCCCCCGCAAGGGGACACCCGATCCAATAGGATGGATTGGTGCGCGCCCCTGTGCAAGGAGGGTTTACATGGCAAGTCTGAACAAGGTACTTTTGATCGGCAACCTGACGCGCGACCCCGAACTGCGCTATACGCCGCAGGGCACGGCCGTCGCGAACATCGGCCTGGCAGTGAGCAGGAAGTTCAAGGATAAGAGCGGCGAGCTCAGGGAAGAGGTCTGCTTCGTCACCGTCGTGGTATGGAACAAGATGGCGGAGACCTGTAACCAGTACCTGCATAAAGGCAGCCCGGTCTTCGTCGAGGGCAGGCTGATGATGCGCAGCTGGGAAGATAAAGAAGGAAAGAAACGCACGGTCATCGAAGTGCGCGCAGAGCGCGTGCAGTTCTTAGGGTCTAAAGGCGCCGGTACCGGCGCCGGGGCCGGAGCGCCTGCCGAAGAAGTGACGGCTGCACCGGAGCAGTCGAGCGAGGCGGCATGGTTGGACGAAACTCAAGGAGATATGCATGAGACTACCCAGTAGGACAAGGACACGGACACGCAGGAACGACCGCAAACGGGGGATGTTCGTCCCTCCCCGGCGCAAGGTCTGCCGTTTCTGCTCGGATAAGGTAAAACACGTGGATTACAAGGACATGAAGGTCCTGGAATCGTTCATCAAGGAGCGGGGCAGGATCCTATCGTCGCGTTCCTCCGGCAATTGCGCGAAACACCAGCGCGAGCTTACGCGCGCCATCAAGCGCGCCCGCTTTATCGCGCTGCTTCCCTACGTCCGGCTATAACAAGCGAGGCATCCCATGGAAGTCATTTTGACCCAGAACGTCGAGGGGGTCGGTAAACAGGGAGAGAAACTCAAGGTAAAGGACGGCTATGCCCGGAATTTCCTTTTTCCGAAGAACCTCGCCGTGGCAGTCACGCCTGCGAACATGAAACGGATCGAGCAGGAAAAAGAGCGCAGGGACCACGAGAGCGAAAAGCGGAAAACGCAGGCCGAGGCGTTGCGGGACAAGTTGGCGGCCCTGTCGCTGACCATCGCGGTACTGGTGCAGGAAAAAGAAAAACTCTACGGTTCGATCGGGGCCGCGGAGATATGCAAGGCGCTCAAAGACGAAGGCCACGAGATAGACGAACAGGCCATCGCCCTGGAAGAGCCGATCAAGGCCCTGGGGATATACCAGGTGCCGCTGAAGCTGCATCCCGAAGTGGAAGGGCAGCTGAAAGTCTGGATCGTTAAAAAGTAGGCGGAAAGAAGCCGCTTGCACCTTTTTACTTTTACCTCCCCACGATGGCCAACCTAGCCAAAGATCTCGTTCCCAAAGACCTGCTGCCGCCGCAGAACCTCGAGGCAGAGATGGCGGCGCTGGGGTCGCTCTTACTTGACGAGAACGCCATCGGCGTGGCGGTGGAGAACATAAGCCGCGATTCCTTCTACAAAGACGCCCACCGCAAGATATTCGACGTCATCCTCATCCTCTATAACGGCAATAAGGCCATAGACCTCATCACCGTTACCGACGAGCTGAAGCGGTCGGGCGAGCTGGAGGAGGTCGGCGGCGTCTCGTACCTCACGGAACTGGTGAATTCCGTGCCCTCGGCGGCCAACATCGGCCACTACGTGGCGATCGTCAAGGAAAAAAGCACCCTGCGCGCGCTGATCACCAACGCCACGAAGATCATCCACTCCTGCCACGAAAGCGAAGGAGCGGTGGACGAGCTGGTCGACGAAGCGGAAAAGCTCATCTTCGAGGTCAGCGACAACCGCACCCATACCACCTACCTTCCCATCAAAGAGATCATCAAGGATTCCATCGAGGCCATCGACCGCCTGTACCAGAACAAGGCGCACGTGACCGGCATCCCCACCGGATACATAGATTTCGATTCCCGCACTGCCGGGCTGCAGCAGTCCGACCTCATTGTCATCGCAGGCCGGCCGTCCATGGGAAAGAGCGCCCTGGCCCTGGGCATCGCCGAATACGCGGGCGTGGTCGCGAAGATCCCCCTGGCAATTTTCTCCCTGGAAATGTCCAAGGAACAGCTGGTGCAGCGCCTTTTGTGCTCGCACGCCAAAGTGGACGCCAACAAGGTCCGTACCGGGTACCTGGCGGCTTCGGACTGGCCGCATTTGACTGCCGCGGCAGGCAAGCTCTCCGAGGCGCCCATATTCATCGACGATACTGCGGCCATCTCGGTGATGGAACTGCGCGCAAAGGCAAGGCGCCTCAAGGCCAATTACGACATCAAGATGCTCATCGTGGATTATTTGCAGCTCATGCGCGGCTCCGGGTTTACGGAGAGCAGGCAGCAGGAGATCTCCGACATTTCCCGGTCGCTCAAAGCCCTGGCCCGCGAGCTGAACGTCGCGGTAATCGGCATCAGCCAGCTTTCGCGCGCCGTGGAATCGCGCATCGACCACCGGCCGCAGCTCTCGGATCTGCGCGAATCCGGCGCCATCGAGCAGGACGCGGACCTGGTGGTCCTTATCCTGCGCGAGGAGTATTATAACCCCACGCCCGAGAACGAAGGCATCGCGGACATCATCATCGCCAAACAGCGCAACGGCCCGGTGGGTACGTTCAAGCTTACCTTCATGAAAGAGTTCACCAGGTTCGAGAACTCGGCGCGGATAGAGTAGCGAGCCCGTCCGGACGGGGGGAAATCTAAAAGGGGGGCGGCATGGATCACAAGGCCCTGACGTTTCTGGAGGTCATCGCAGTCGTCATCATCATCGCCATCATCGTCACCGTTGCCCTGCCGGTTTTTTCCAATTTCATAGAGGACGCGAAGACCAGGGTCTGCGTCACCAACGTGAAGACCTTGCGCACCGCAGTAGAGGTCTATATCATGGAGCACGACGTGGTGCCGGGCAGCCTTTCGCAGCTTGAGCCGTCCGGGATCGAAACGGCGTACGCCGCGGTCATGAAGGAACGGGGCGCATGGAAGGTCAAAGTGGCGCAGGCGATCGTCGGCTTGAGCCGGCGCAACAGCGCGTTCGCCCAGGGACCTTCTTTCGGCCTGCCTGTTCTGCACTGCCCGAAAGACACCCGCGGCGGTATCTCCTACGGACTGAACCAGGCAGTGATCGACACGCATACCAGTATCGGGTACAAGAACTTGAAGGATTCTCCGGGTACGAAGCTCATGATCGCGGATTCGGACAACGCCGTCTGTTCCAACGGCCCGGGCCTGGTCACGTACGCAAGCCGGCTTCATATCCACATCAACGGGCTGCAAAGAGTCAGTTTTTTGGTCGGAATAAGCATGGATGGGAAAGTGGGGATAAGCATCGCGAATCCCGCCAGTCCGGACTACAATTCTAATTTTTATTTTAACCCCGGCGTTATACGCGAATATCTGGGGGGGCAACAACCCTGGTAGGAAGGTCGCCGTGGGAGAAGGGCATATGCAGAAGAAGGCTTTGACGTTCCTCGAAATACTGATCGTGGTCGTGATCGTTGCGATCATGAGCACGCTGGCGACCCTGTTCGGGTTGCAGGTCGTCGAGGGCTCAAAGGCGCGGATATGCGCGACCAACATCAAGGTCGTCAAGAACGCCCTTGACCTGTACATGCTCGACCATGATTTCGCGCCGCAGTCGCTGACACAACTGCACCCCGGGTACATCGGGCGCGCGCAGGCGGGTTTGCGGCAGCGCAACGACGGACCGGCAGCGCAGGCGCTGCGCACCGCGCAGGAGATCGTCGGTCCTGCGCTGGCCTATGCCGAGCCGCTGCTCTATATCCTGGCAAAGTACGAGTACGGC
>JAQTMD010000050.1:9063-9738 GCA_028714595.1 Candidatus Omnitrophota bacterium | reverse complement strand
CTTATAGATGTCGCCCGGCTTACCGTCGGCCCGCACGGCATCGACGATGACGATCTTCTCGACGTGCTGCAGATGCGGGATAATATCAAAGCCGCCGGTGGCAGCGTCCACCAGTTCCACGTCTTCGGGTAAGGGTCTGGTCCTGAGAAACTCAATAAGATGGATGCCGACGCCTTCGTCCTGAAGCAGCAGGTTCCCGCAGCCTATGATTTTCTTCATTAAAATGATTACACAGATTATGGAAACTGATTACCCAGATCATTCCACAGCCTCCCCTCTGCGTAATCCGCCTCTCTAATCTGTGTAATCGGCTAAAAGTCTCCGCCTTATACGACGCGGAATTTCTTCATCTCGCCGTTCGGCTTGATCAGATGCACTGCGCAGGCGATACAGGGATCGAATGAACGGATGATACGCACGACCTCGAGCGGGTTCTCGGCGTCGGCTATCGGCGTTCCCACCAAGGCCGCTTCGATCGGGCCGCGCACTCCCTTGTCGTCGCGCGGGCCTGCGTTCCATGTCGTCGGGACGATTGCCTGGTAATTCTCTATTTTTTTCTTGGCTATCTTGATCCAGTGGCCTAAAGCGCCGCGGGCTCCTTCGGTCAGGCCCGTGCCTTCGCCCGATTCAGGGACTTTTGCCTCGGCACAGGACGGTTCCCCGGGTTTGAGCTGC
>JAQTMD010000050.1:0-9053 GCA_028714595.1 Candidatus Omnitrophota bacterium | reverse complement strand
ATTCTTCCATCACCGCGGCGAGTTTCTGGGCTTCAAGGGCGCGGGCTGCATGACGGTCGATCACCGAGATACCCTGGCGGTAATCGCCGTTGACCCACATGCGGGCCAGCGGCCCTACTTCGTACGGCTCTCCTTCGTAACGGGGTGCTTTGAGCCAACTGTATGCCCCGGCCTTTTCCGCTGCGGGCTCGGTCTCCCCTTTATAAGGATGCTTGCCGCTGGTTGCGTCTTGATACCAGGAATACTTGACGTCTTCGGTTATTTTTGCGGAATCGAACTCCAGGACTTTGTCTTTGTACCAGCGGCCGCCCTTGAAAAGATTGACCTTGCCCTGAGCGTCAAGCGGAAAAGACGGGTAACCCAGAAGATTCCCGTGGCCTTTCCCGATACCCTTGTAATCGGCATAGACTTCTGCCACGCCCAGGACGTCCGGCAGGTACACGTTGTCGACAAAGTCGCGGATCTCGCGCAGCCGCCACAAGAACGAGGCGATCTTATCCACTGAAGGCTGCACGGTGACGCCGCCGACGACCATGGTGATCTGCGGAGGCATCTTGCCGCCGAAGACAGCGAGCATCTCGTGCGCCTTCTTGCGCATTTCCAGGGCCTGCAGGTAGTGCGCCACGTACTGGTCGTTGATCTTTTTCGGCAGGCGGTAATCGCCCTTATACCGCGGCACGAACGGCGCCACATCCGGGCCCTGCACAAAATCCAGGGCTGCCAGGTGGTAAAAATGCAGGATGTGCGACTGGAGATGGTTTGCGCCGAGCAAGAGGTTGCGTATGATACGCCCGTTATCGGGGACCGCGACCTTGAAGGCGTCGTCCAGGCACAGGATCGAGGCGGTGCCGTGCGCCATGGGGCAGACGCCGCAGATCCTCTGGGTGATCTGCCCGGCGTCGCGCGGGTCCCTGCCTCTCAGGATCACCTCGATACCGCGCCACATCGTGCCCGAACTGTACGCATCGACGATCTTGCCGCCGTCCACCTCAACGGTCATCTTCAAATGCCCTTCGATCCTGGTGACCGGATCTATCGTTATCTTCTGCGTAGCCATCAAAACCTCCTCGCGTACAGACGCGACACCGGCGCAATTCCTCCAGGCGCCGGGTGTGGCGTAAGATTAGTTATACTATCTCGCTGTCCTTCTTCGGCCATTTGTCTTTCGGCAGGGCGGTGTAGAACGGCGCCATGCCGTCAGGGAACGAATCGCTTGAGCAGCCGATGCACGGAGAGCCTACGCCGACGCACCAGTTGACGCCCGAGTTCCACTTACGGAGCGGACAATCCGAACTCGCCATCGGGCCTTTGCAGCCCAGTTCGATGAGACACCCCTTATCGCCGAATTTCTTGGCCATCTTTCCTTCCTGGAAATACGAGTAGTTGGGACAATTCTGATGGACTGTTTCGCCGTAGAAGAGCTTCGGCCTGCCTTTGTCGTCGAGCGCGGGAAGCCCGAACATGAGCACGTGCGCGATGGTGCCTACGATCCAATCGGGATGCGGCGGGCAGCCCTGCAGACTGATGATCGGCACGCCCTTGACGATCTCGGAAACAGGTTTGCACCCGGTCGGATTCGGTTTTCCCGCCGGGATGCCGCCGAATGAGGCGCAGTCTCCGATAGCCAGGATCGCCGCGGCCTTCGGCCCGATCTCGTTGAGCATCTCAAGCATCGTAATCTCTTTGCCGCCTCTTTCGCCGATCGTACAGTAAACGCCGTTATCCTTGGTGGGGATGGCGCCTTCGACGGCAAGAAAGAACTTGCCCTTTGCCTTTTCAGCGACCATTTCCATGTGCGTGAACGCCAACTCGCCTGACGCAGCCATGACAGTCGGACAATACTCGAGACTGATGATCTTCAGCAAAACCTCCGCTATCGCCGGATGAGCGGTATTCAATAATGACACGGCGCAGCCCGTACAGTTTGCCCCCTGAAGCCAGATGACCGGCGGCCTGGTGGCTGCCGCTTCTTCAAGGGCCGCGACCAGCCTGGGGTTTGCGACCTGGGCAAGCCCGGCACCCACTGCCGAGGCACTGCACAACTTCAAGAACTCACGTCTGGTCAGTTCCATTCCCACCTCCTTATTTACCCGTTTGACCCTGGAAACAAAAAAAGCTGAGAACGGTTTGTGTTCTCAGCTCTGTGTAGAAGAAATGAGTTTAGAATGATTTTGTGGACAATTTTTTCCGACCCTTTTGTGTTTTTCCTCCACCGATTATGTTTTTTAACATATTTTAGGCGGCTTGTCAAGTGATTTCATCCTTAATCCAACTGGTACCAATAAGTTCAAATGTATGTGCGCCGCTCCTGATTTCATGCTACAATGTTGTCCATGCACAAAGCATATACGATCCGGCTCGAAGGCGTTGTCCAGGGAGTGGGTTTCCGGCCGTTCGTACAACGGCTGGCCGACAGATTCGGCGTCTGCGGGTATGTCCGCAATACCCTGTCAGGCGTCCACATCCACGCCGAGACAACGGCCAAAACAGCGGAGGCCTTCTGGAAAGCCCTGTTTCGCGAACTGCCGCCCCTGGCGCGCATCACGCATGCCGACCGTATACCTTGTCCGGCACAGGGACTGTCAGGTTTTACCATCACGGAGAGCCGGCGCACCGGGGCCCAAAGCTGCCTGATCAGCCCTGACGCAGGCATCTGTCCCGGCTGCCTCAAAGAACTGTTCACCTCGACGGACCGGCGTTATCTCTATCCCTTTATTAATTGCACGGACTGCGGTCCCCGTTTTTCCATCATCCAAAGCCTTCCCTATGACCGCCCCAACACCACCATGAAGAATTTCAGGATGTGCCCCTCGTGCAATGCGGAATACCTTGACGCTACAGACCGCAGATTCCATGCCCAGCCGAATGCCTGCCCTGAATGCGGACCGCAGGTGGAGCTTGTCGCCGGTCATCCCGCGGAAAACGCTTTGCCGGCGCACATCCTTAAACGCGCCGGCCACCGGAAAAGCACAGAGGCTGTCGCCCAAACGATAAAACTGCTTCAAAAAGGCACCATAGTCGCGGTCAAAGGGATCGGCGGTTTTCATATCGCCTGCGACGCGTTCAATCAAACAGCGGTCAGGCGGCTGCGGCTCCTCAAACACAGGCCTTCAAAGCCGTTTGCAGTCATGGTAAAGGACGCGGCAGCGGCACGGAAGCTCTGCCGCGTTTCTGCGCTTGAGGAAAAGATCCTTACCAGCCCGGAACGGCCGATTGTCATCCTGCAGAGAAAATCCGGAATGGCCGCCCTGGAGGACCTGGCCCCTGACAACAACTGCCTGGGAGTTATGCTCTGTTATGCGCCGCTGCATTATCTGTTATTTTCTCGGGAGTTATCCTCCGGAAAACCGCTTGCCTGCCTGGTGATGACCAGCGGCAACGCCGCAGACGAACCCATCGAGACCGATAATGCCGCCGCCCTCAAAAACCTCGGCGGCATCTGCGGATATTTCCTGGTGCACGACCGGGACATCTACAACCGCGTCGATGATTCCATCGTACAGGTCATCGACGGCCGTCCGGTGGTCCTGCGCCGCGCGCGCGGCCATGCGCCGCTGCCCTTTTCTTTTGACAAAAAGCTCAAACAAACCCTTTCCTGCGGGGCAGAACTCAAGAACACCTTCTGTCTGACAAAGGGCTCCTGCGCCTTCCTGAGCCAGTACATCGGAGACCTGAAGACCCGCGGGACGTACGCCTCTTTTGACCAGGCAGTCAAGAGGCTCGCCACGGTCTTTGCGGTCAAACCCGCTGTCATCTGTCATGACCTGCACCCGGATTACCTCTCCACCCGCTACGCACTCGAGCAGAAAGCAAAAGACCCTTCTTTGAAACTGCGCGCAATCCAGCACCACGAGGCGCACCTTGCCGGCGTGATCACAGAACATCGCATCAGGGGAAAGGTCATCGGCGTTTGCTTTGACGGCATCGGCTACGGCAGTGACGGCCATATCTGGGGGGGGGAATTCTTTTTCGGCGATCTCAAAAGGTTTGTCCGCGCAGGACACCTGGCATACGTTGCCATGCCCGGGGGCGATAAGGCCACCCAGGAGCCGTTCCGGATGGCGATAAGCTACCTGCACCGGACATTCGGCGACGGGATGTACCGGCTGCCCATCGATTTTATCACGGCGCACCGGGATCGGTTGGAACAGATCACAAGGCTCTCCCGGCTCCATCCAATACTCACCTCAAGCGCGGGCCGGCTCTTTGATGCAGTCAGTGCCCTTGCGGGTATTTGTGATATAATAACCTACGAGGCTCAAGCGGCCATCCGCTTACAGATGTACGCAGAGCGTTCAAAGACGCGGGCGGCCTACGATTTTACCTTCGAGTATTGCGGCCCTGCCTTCACCATGCAGAGCAATGCCGCGATCCGCCGGATTGTTACCGCCCTTGAGCGCCGCGTCCCGAAGGAAACGATCGCACGCAAATTCCACACCGGCCTGGCTGCGGCATGCCGCAGCGCCTGCGAAGAGCTGCGCAGACGTACACGGATAAACACGGTCTGCCTTTCGGGAGGGGTCTTCCAGAATAAGCTGTTCCTGGAGCTGACTGCCGCGCGATTACGGGAAAGAAAATTTACGGTTTACTACAACGAGCTGCTGCCGACCAATGACGGCGCGATCGCGCTGGGCCAGGCAGCGCTTGCCAATGCCGGGTAATCTGAGCAAAAGAACACTATGTGTCTGGCTATCCCCGTCAGGATAACGAAAATCACCGGCACCCTTGCCGAGGTCGATATGGCCGGGACCAGGCGCGAGGCCGATATCCGCTTCGTGGAAGGCGTCGAGCCCGGGGACTATGTCCTCGTACACGCCGGGTTCGCCATCGAGCGGATCGACGAAGAAGAAGCGCGCAAGACCCTGGAACTCTTAAAAGACGTCTATTACGAATGAAATACATCGACGAATTCCGCGACCGGACCATCGTCAAGGGTCTGATGGCAGAGATCGGTGCCCTGGCAAAGCTCAAGACCAACCTCATGGAGGTCTGCGGCACCCACACCATGGCGATCTTCCGCTCCGGGATAAAACAGCTCCTCCCTGCCAAGATCAACCTTATATCGGGTCCCGGCTGCCCGGTATGCGTCACCGCGCAGGCCGACATCGACCGTATGCTGACGCTGGCAAAGCTCCCCGGCGTGATCATAACCACCTTCGGCGATATGCTCAAGGTACCCGGCACGCAGAGCTCGCTTGAAAAAGAGCGCGCCGCGGGTTGCGATATCCGCGTCGTGTACAGCCCGCTCGATGCATTGGAAATCGCCCGGCAGGAACGGTCCCGGGAAGTGATATTCCTGGCCGTGGGTTTTGAAACCACGGCTCCGGCCATCGCCTCAGTCACCAGCGACGCCCGCGCCGGGCGGATAAAGAATTTTTCCGTTTACTGCTGCCATAAACTCATACCGCCGGCAATGGCCGCACTCCTCGAGGCAAAAGAGATCCGGATCCACGGGTTCATCTGTCCGGGCCATGTCTCGACCATCATCGGCACGCGGCCCTATGCGCTGATCGCCGAGGAATTCAGGATCCCGTGCGTGGTCAGCGGCTTCGAGCCGACGGATATCCTGGAATCGATACGCATGCTGTTACAGCAGATCAGGCAAAAGCGCGCTGACGCCGAGATACAGTACCGCAGGGCAGTGCGCCCCGAGGGCAATCTGAGCGCCCAGCAGGCCTTGAGCGACGTATTCATGCCTTCCGACGCGGACTGGCGGGGATTGGGCGTCATCCCGAAAAGCGGGCTTAAACTGCGCGAACAATACCAGGCTCATGATGCGGAAATAAAGTTCGATATAAAAGTCGAAGAATCGTTCGAAGCCAAACAGTGCCTCTGCGGCCAGGTCCTGCGCGGCGTGAAAAACCCGTCGCAGTGCAGGCTGTTCGCCACGGTCTGCACGCCGGAACAACCCTACGGCCCGTGCATGGTATCCACGGAAGGCACCTGCGCGGCATGGTACAAATATCACCGATGAAAAACGATAAACGGATTTTGCTCGCGCACGGCAGCGGCGGGAAATTGACGCACCGGCTCCTCACAGAGCTGGTATTCCCCTCTTTTTCCAATCCCATACTCGATGCGGCTGAAGATGCGGCGATATGCAGGCTTCCGGGAAAAGTCGCGTTCACCACCGACTCCTTTGTGGTGCAGCCCATCTTCTTTCCCGGCGGAGACATCGGAAAATTGAGCGTCTGCGGCACGGTCAATGACCTGGCAGTCATGGGGGCGACGCCGCGCTTTCTCACTGCTGCCTGCATCGTGGAGGAGGGCTTAGAGATTACCGCACTTGAAAAGATCATCGCTTCCATGGCCCGGGCTGCGGTTGATGCCGGTGTGGCTATCGTGGGCGGGGACCTCAAAGTCGTGGAGAAAAACGCCTGCGACAGGATATTCATCACCACTACCGGAATCGGGATCATCCCGCAAAAAATAAAGATCTCCGCCGCCAATGCCCGGCCGGGGGACGTCATTCTGGTCAACGGCTTTATCGGAGAGCACGGCTGCGCAGTCATGGCAAGCCGTCAGGATTACGGATTAAAGACGTCCATCACCAGCGACTGCGCAAGCCTCAACGGCCTTATCAGCGCAATACTGGCTGCATCGAAAGACGTGCACGTCATGCGCGACCCCACGCGCGGCGGCGTTGCCACCACGCTGAACGAGATCGCGAGCGCTTCCGGCGTCGAGATACTGGTAGAAGAAAAATCCCTCCCTGTTCCCGAAGCAGTGCGCGGTTTCTGCGAACTCCTGGGCATTGATCCGCTCTACATCGCCAATGAAGGCAAAGTACTCGTATTCGCCCCGGAAAAAGACGGCCCGGAGATCCTCCGCGCCATGAAGCGTCATCCCCTCGGAAAGCACGCCTGCGCCATCGGCCGCGTCATTGCAAAAGCCGACCCTCAGGTACTGCTGCAAACCTGCATCGGCTCCACGCGCATCCTCGACATGCTTACCGGCGAGCAGCTGCCCCGCATCTGTTAACCTCCAACCACTGTGCAAGATATTTGTGCGAGGCCCGACTCGAGGGTCTCGCAGCACCGCTCGCATTTCCCCGGCGTGGAAATGCTCGCTCGGGTGATTTTTCTCGCTCTCGCCTCCGCTGTATCCCTGCCGACGAACCATGCCCGCTCGAAAAATCAACGTGCTGCTCGAACCCTCGAGCCGCCCGCACAAATATCTTCCATCATTCATCAAATTAACTTTGCAATGCTCGTTTTTGGGTATTCGGTGCGATTGTAAGGGGGTGTATAAAAAAGAACGCGCCTCATTGACGACGTGCCAATGAGGCGCGGTATCTTGCTTTTTCTTACGACCCTGCGGTTATCCCAGGCAACAGAGTACTTCTTTTAATTCAGGCGCGGTTGCCACAGCCCGTTCCTCTTCCAGCTTGAGGATATTGGCGATATAGGCATGCACCTCCTGCAACTGCGCCTTTGCCTCCTGGTTCGCCGAGCAGAGCGATACGTATTCTTTGATCTCCTGGTACGGCATGGGCCCTGACTGCACCTTTGCCTGGATGCCTGTCCAGCGCTTGCTCAACTCCTGCGCTGAAACGTTCTTGGAAACAAGCGGCATCTGCGGCACTGCCTGCGGCACGCTCACCGGAAGCGCGCGGAAATCGATACCGCCCTTCTTCGATGCCGGCATCTGCTCCAGCAGTTGGCTCAGCCGCTGTCTGACTGCCTGGAGCAGGGACTGCAGCCCGTCCGTCATGCCGCCGTCTCTCTTCGCTACGGCTTTCGCTTCCAACTCCTTCCGCAGGGCTTCCTGCTGGTTTTTGTTTAATCCATCTACTCTCTTGATCAAAAACTCCCCTTCCGGATCGATTGTTCTGATCATCAACTGTGCTACAAGCATGCTCACCGGTGTCCTATTAAGTTCTCCCGGAGCGTCCAGCAACGTTACCAGAGACTCCTTCATTTCATCCGAGAATTCTGCATCTTTGCCGGACTGCTTGACAAGAACTCTGGCAGCAAGCAACGCTACCTTTGCATACTTGGCATCCCCGGTGCTTTCGATGAGCGCGGGCCCCTTGAGAACGAGCTCTTTCAAGTCTGCAATCACGTCTCTGTTGCTGATGACGTACAATCGCTCAAGATCCTGCAATGTCTGGATTATCTCCTCTATCTTATACTGCATCGAATAGGCGGGTCTCTTCCCCTCTCCCTGTTCGACCATGTTGATCTTGAGGTACCTGCCATACCTACTGACCAATAGTTTTTCCTGCAGTTTTTGCTGACCGAGGGTCAGCCCGCCGTCCTTCTGGCTCGAATCTCCCTGCTCATAGTCTGCCCTTGATTTCAAAACAGCAGCCAGATCAGGGTACTCCTGCTTTATCTCGTCCGCTAAGGCGCGCATCTCCGCGAATCGCTCTTCATTAAACAGCTTCTTGGCCTGCTGAAGGACATTTTGATATTTTTCGTCGGCAAGATTCCGGGTCAACATATCGCTGATGGGCTCTGTCGTTACCAGGACCTGGCTGAACGTCGGCGTACCGCTCTTCATGAATTCGGCGAGCTGGGCGGCGCTGGTCTTGACCACGTTGTACAGCGGGGTACCCTTATGCAGCTCAAGGCCGTCTGCCAGCGTGATATGCTCGAGCGGCTCGGCAAGCCAGGCGTCGATGTTATCTTTATACTCACCGTAGGCCGGATTGAACTCGAACCTGACGTCGCCGTTCTCTGCCCGCATCACGAAGAACGCATAGCCGTTCCTCTTGTTTATCTCGTCAAAGACCGAACTGGTCTTTTGCAGTTTCTCTCCGGTCTCGGTAGTGGCATCCGCTCCCTTGACCTTATACCCGCCGACATTCACCGACATCCAGTCGAACATGACCACCGGCTCGCTGCCGATGTTGACGGTGCGGTGAGAGTATCCGGGAAGCATGACCATCTTGTCGCCGGGTCTGGCGATGGTGGCGATGAACTCCATTTTTCCTTCCGCGTTGATACCCTGCTGGATGTACAGCACCGTCCCCTGCCATACCTCGTAGATCTCGGGATACACCCATTCGGGATTCGCTTCGGTGACGGCATGGTGGTGGCCCTTGGTCA
>JAQTMD010000049.1 GCA_028714595.1 Candidatus Omnitrophota bacterium | reverse complement strand
GGAAAGCTTTTCGGCCAGAAGATGCGGCTTGGCCTTGAGCATGCCCATGCCAAAGTGAGTAGGACGGCCCTCCGGGGTCTGAGCGCGGCGATGAGCGCGCGGGCATCGTCAAAACCAAGGTGGTCGATATTCGGCCGGGGCTCATAAAACACCACGCCGATGATGAGGGTATCAACCCGATAAAAATCCTCAAGAGCTTTGAAGTATTTAGTATCTGCCAGCAGGCCGACGGTAGTCCTCCCGCCGATCTTAAACTTGAGTCCATACGTCTCGACCGGATGCACGTGGCGCATGGAGGTCTCAAACCGGAAATTTCCCACCGCGAATGTCCGGCCCGCCGATAAGACTTCTATCTTCTCGACGAACCCGCGCAAATAACGGAATATGACGGGATCGCCTTCGAGCGCGTCCTGCGGACAAAACACCACCCCCTTTTTCTTAAAACCGCCTTCGGTCATGGCCTCGATCATCACGTTGACGTCGGAACAGTGGTCAAGGTGGCGATGAGTAAGGATGATGGCGTCAAGCGCCGCCGGGTCGAGTTTCGGGCGCGATTTTGCGCAGTGAACGATGCTGCCCGGGCCGGGATCGATGAGCACGTTGGTGCCTGCCGACGAGACCCAGAGCCCGCCTGAATGGCGCAGCTGCCTGATCATCACAAAGCGCGCGCCGGCAGTACCGAGGAATTTGATGAAATTGTCGGGTCTTGCAGCCTTTTCTTTCATGGTAATCAAACCCCGCACCGGGTGTGGGACAGGAAACACGTCATTCCTTGAGCCAGAGGCCGCGCAGCTCGCGGTTGATCTTCAGCATTTCAGACTGCGTCAACTCGGGCTTGAGGACGGCATCCCGCGCAGCAGCATGCGCGGCTGCGCGTTTCTTTCCGGGGCCGCAGACGAACTCTTCTATTCCCCGGGGCTGTGCGCCGCAGAGACGGGCAAAATCGCGGACCTCGTTGTCGTCAGAGACCACCACCACGTTCTTGTGGTCCTGACGGGCCTCGAGCAGCCGTTTGATGCGTTCGTCGGCGCTGGCATCAGACGAAAACAAAACGGTGATGGATCCGTCATCCCAGGAAAATCCCGACGCATAGCCGTCAAAGACGACCGTCACCTTATTGCGCAGGCTTCCGCAGGGCCGCTTCGTCCTGATAAAATCAAGCAGCGCGAATTTTACGTCCTTCCGCTTGCTGTGGGGGGCGAAACTAGGATGATGGATGAGGTTGTACCCGTCGATGATGTAGTGTAAGGACATAGTAGATTGTCCCTCCGAGGAGAGTGGTCAGAACGATAAAGAAGAAGCTTAACTGCGCTATGGCGACCGCGACCTCTCTGCCGATGCCGAAGGGAGCCAGGAAAAATACCGTGGTAAAATCGCGGATGCCCAGTCCTGCGATGGAGATAGGCAGCAAGGTCACTGCGGTGATCAGGGGGACGATGAGGAAAAAGTACAGCATGTTTATCCTGAATCCCAGGGCGTATGCGATGACCGTTCCGCAGATCGGACCGAGAATCTGGACCACGAGGGACAAAAGCAGGTTCTGGACGATCACGACTTTGTGACGGCGGAAATGATGCATGGAGCTGTGGATAGCCTCAAGCGTGGAACGGATCCTGCCTGAGCCGGGACGGTTCAGAAGGCGGTTGACGACGGAAAATATGCGCGTGTTAAAGACGACCAGCAGCGCGCCGGTGAGCACGCAGGTCAATGCCGCTATCCCCGCGAAGATCACCGGGTGAAAGGCGAGCCGCGAGGCCGCCGCCAGGGATGCGAGGGCCATGATGACCATTCCCGTGAAACCGCTCAGGCGGTCAAGCAGCACCGCCGCCACCACCGGGCCGGGCTTTTGGGTCTGGGCAGAAAGGTCGAGACTGCGCACCAGATCAGAACCGATAGTCGAAGGAAAAAGCGCACCGAAGAAGATGCCTCCGGTAAAGATCGTGACGAGCCTGCCCGCCGATACGCTCACCCCCAGCGTCTCAAGGAGCATCTTCCACCGGAAGAAGCAGAACACGTACGCGACCAAGGACAGGAAAAACGCCAGCGTCACCAGGACAAGGTTCGAGCCGGCGATGAGTCTGATCACCGACCCGAAGTCGACCTTCCGGAAAAGAAAAACCAGCAGGACGATGCTTATTACGATCCGCAAAAGGAAGGAGACGTTTTTCTTGAGCAGTCGCATGCTATGAGTTTGTGAATTCTTTGCCGGTCAGGCGCTTGTAGGCTTCGAGGTATTTCCGGGTAGTCTGTGCGATGATGTCTGCCGGCAGCACGGGCGCCGGAGGCGTCTTGTCCCAGTCCAGGGTCTCCAGGTAATCCCGCACGAATTGCTTGTCGAAACTGGGCTGGGGTCCGCCGGGCTGGTAGCCGTCTTTCGGCCAGAAACGCGAGGAGTCGGGCGTGAGCGCCTCGTCGATAAGGATGATCTTTCCGTCGTGGACCCCGAATTCGAATTTCGTATCCGCGATGATGATGCCTTTTGTCTCGGCGTACTCGGCTGCCTTCTTATAGATGGCGACACTGAAAGCCCGAAGCCGGTCAGAGGATTCCTTGCCGATCTGTTCTTCCACGTATTCGACGGCAACATTCATGTCGTGGCCCTCATCGGCTTTCGTGGAGGGGGTAAAGATGACCTGCGGCAGTTTGGAAGACTCGAGAAGCCCTGCAGGGAGCCTGATGCCGCAGATGGACTGTGATTTTTTGTATTCTTTCCAGCCTGAACCGGACAAATAGCCGCGCACGATGCATTCCACGGCAAGCGGCTTTGATTTTACCACCAGCATGGAACGGCCGGCAAGCTGGTCGCGATATTTGGAAAGCTGGCCGGGATACGCGGCGACATCGGCGGTGATGAAATGGTTGGGAACGACGCTTTTCAGGAAATCAAACCAGAAACAGGACAGGCTGCTCAGGACCCTGCCCTTGGAAGGGATGCCGTTGGGCAGGACTACGTCAAAACAGGAAATGCGGTCCGTGGAGACGATGAGGAGTTTGTCGCCGAGGTCATAGACGTCGCGCACTTTGCCCCGGCGGAAAAGTTTCAGGTCTTTGAACTCGGTCTTAAGAATGACGGGGCTATTGTTCAAATCCTCGCTCCTTGCACGGGTGTCCCCCCGGGGAACGTCCCCTACGGGACAGGCTTACTATTTCAATCTCGATCTCAGGGCCTCGAATTCCTGCCAGAGCTCGGCAGGCAGGTCTTTTTTGAACAATTTGAAGAAGTGCTTTATCCCTTCGAGTTCTTCCTGCCAGCTTTTTCTGTCGATAGCCAGGAGTCTCTCCAGTATGACACGGGAAAGATTCAGGCCCGTCAGGTCCAGGTCTTCGACCTTCGGGATGAACCCGATGGGAGTCTCGACTGCATCGAGCTTATTGTCGCAGCGGTCAACGATCCACTCCAGCACGCGCAGGTTTTCGCGGTAGCCCGGCCAGAGGAACTTATTGTGCTCGTCGGTCCTGAACCAGTTCACATGGAAGATACGGGGTGCGTGCTTCATGCGTTTGCCCATCTCCAGCCAGTGGGTAAAGTAGCTGGCCATGCTGTAGCCGCAGAACGGCAACATTGCCATCGGGTCGCGGCGCACCTCTCCCTGCTTTCCGTACTGGGCTGCGGTGCGCTCCGAAGCCATGATCGCGCCGACGAAAACTCCGTGCTGCCAGTTGAACGATTCATAGACCAGGGGCGCGACATGCCGGCGCCTGCCGCCGAAAACGATCGCGGAGATGGGAACGCCGTGGTGCTGTTCCATTCTGAATGAGGCAGTCGGACACTGCGCAATGGGAGTGGTAAACCGGGAATTGGGGTGCGCGCCCAGGATCGCTTTGCCGTCTTTGTCGGGCGCTTGCGGCTTCCAGGGATTACCCTGCCAGTCGATGCCCCGCTGCGGGATCTCGCCGTCGGCCCCCTCCCACCAGACCGTGCCGTCGGGTTTCAGGAGCACATTGGTATAGATGGTGTTTTTCTTGATCGTCTCGACCATGTTGGGGTTGGTCTGGGAGTTGGTATTGGGAGCTACCCCGAAAAACCCGGTCTCGGGGTTGATCGCCCATAATGTCCCGTCGGAATCAACGCGCATCCAGGCGATGTCGTCGCCGACCGTCCAGATACGGTAACCTTTCTTTTTCAGGCCTTCGGGCGGCAGCAGCATGGCCAGGTTGGTCTTTCCGCAGGCGCTGGGGAATGCCCCGGCGATATAGCGGATACGGCCGGCCGGGTCCTCGATGCCCATGATGAGCATGTGTTCGGCCAGCCATTTCTCTTTCCGGGCGATGAAACTGGCGATGCGCAGCGCCAGGCATTTCTTTCCCAGGAGAACGTTGCCGCCGTAACCGGAGCCTACGCTCCAAATGGTATTGTCTTCGGGAAAATGCAGGATGAGCCTGCGGTTGACATCGACGTCGGCGAGTGAATGCAGGCATTTGGTGAATTCTCCGTCGGTGCCCAGCTGCGCCAGGACGGGCGAGCCTGCCCTGGTCATGACAAGCATGTTCAGGACCACGTAGCGCGAATCGGTCAGTTCCACCCCGATCTTGGAGAACGGCGAGCCCACCGGCCCCATGGAGAACGGGATGACGTACATGTTCCTGCCCGTCATCGAGCCGGTAAAGATATCCTTGGCCTTCCGGTAACCGCTGCGCGGACTCATCCAGTTGTTGTTCGGGCCGGCATCGCGCTTTTTGCGCGTGCAGATGTACGTGAGATGCTCGGTGCGGGCGACGTCATTGGGGTCGGTACGGTGCAGGAAACAACCGGGCAGCCGTTCCCCGTTCAAGGGGATAAGCTCGCCGGAAAAAACACACTCCTTTTCAAGAAGTGACTTCTGCTCGCCGGAGCCGTCGACCCAGATAATCCGGTCAGGCTTGCACATGCGGGCTGATTTTTCGATCCACGAGATAAGCTTCTTGTGGTGCGTAGGGTACTTTGACATTCCGGGCCTTTCTACGTGCCGTTATGCAGTAAATAGTTGTGTGCCGAATGCGCCGCCTCCGCCCCTTCTGCGCAGGCAGTGATCACCTGATAGAGATGCTTCTCGGTGCAGTCGCCGCAGGCAAAAATGCCGGGCATCGAAGTCTTCTTCTCGGTGTCGATGATGATAAAGCCCGCCTCGTCCATTTTCACCACGGCAGCGAGGAACTCGGTCGAGGGCTGGATGCCGATAAAAATGAAAACGCCCTGACAGGAAACGGCTGAGGCGAGGTTTGTATGGACGTGGCGCAGCTTCAAGCCTTCGACCCTGTTCTCCCCGATCACCGCTTCCACGACGCTATCCAGAATGAACGATATCTTGGGATTCGCCTTTGCCTGTTCCTGCAGGATCTCGGTGGCGCGCAGGGAATTCCTGCGGTGGATGACCATGACCTTGCTGGCGTACTTTGTCAGGAAGATAGCCTCTTCAATGGCCTTATCGCCGCCGCCGATTACGCAGACTTCCTTGTTCCTGAACAGCGGGCCGTCGCAGGTGCCGCAGAACGAGACGCCGCGACCGATGAGCTTTTCCTCACCGGGGACTCCCAGGCGTTTCCAGTGCGCTCCGGTGGAGACGATGATGCTGCGCGACTCAAAGTCCCCTTCGGGGGTGGAAACACGGTAGACGCGCGGTCGTGATGCCGCAACAGAGGCGACCGAAGCTGCTTCGACATTTTTGATCTCGACACCCAGACCGTCGAGCTGCTGTTTCATCCGGTCGATGAGGTCCTGCGTCGGGATACCACCGGGAAATCCGGGAAAATTCTCGATAGTCGAGGACAGCATGATCTGTCCGCCGACCATCATCTTCTCGACGACAAGCGTCTTCAGGCGATAGCGGCCTGCATAGAGGCCGGCGGTCAGACCTGCCGGCCCTGCTCCCACAATAATCACATCATAGGGGACGTTCCCCAAGGTACCACTCCTTTGCTTTTTAACTCATTGCCCGACAAAGAGTTACAACCAATGGACACATCTGCTTCTCTCTGTATTTCAAATAGTTGCATTTCAATGGTACGGTACCTCAGGGAATGTCCCCTCTATCTTCCCCTCTATACGAGCTGCGGACGAAGGGCCCGGATACCACCGTCTTAAAACCCATTGCCAGCGCCAATCCTTTATACCGCTGAAATACCCGCGGCTCGATGAATTCCTTGACGCTTATATGCCGCGAAGACGGTGCCAGATACTGCCCCAGCATCAGGCAATCGCAGTCGACTTGGCGCAGTTCCTGCATCGCCTCCACGACCTCCTCTTCTTTTTCGGAAAGGCCGAGCATCAGCGAAGATTTAGTGATGACGGCAGGGGCCAAATCTTTGAGGGTTTTCAAGACCTCAAGCGAACGCCGATAATCCGCCTGCGGACGGACGCACGGATACAGGCGCCTGACTGTTTCTATGTTATGAGCGATGACATCCGGCTGTGCCCGGGCAACGATGCGCAGGCTTTCTCTGCTTCCCAGGAAATCAGGAATAAGCACTTCCACGAAACGAGGCGGCACGAGTGCGCGTACCGAGGCGATGACGCGGGCAAACTGTCCTGCCCCCCCGTCGGGCAAATCGTCCCTGGTGACCGACGTTATCACCGCATCCATGATACCGAACCGTTCGATGGCTGCGCAGATCCTGCGCGGTTCCTCCGTATCGACCGGCAACGGGTGCCGGTCGGCCTCCTGCACAATGCAGAACCTGCAGGAGCGGGTGCACGTCTTTCCGAGTATGAGAAACGTCGCGGTGTTCCGTCTAAAGCAACGGGCAATGTTCGGACAGTGCGCTTCAACGCACACCGTTGACACGCCTGAATCGGCGAGGCAACGGCCGAACTCCCGGGCGCGCGCATCAGGGATATCCCGTCTCAGCCACGCCGGAAGGCGGCCTGCCCGGTCCGCGGGGTAAATAACGTCGGGTCCGGCCTCCTGAGTAAGGACTCTTTTCATGGCTGAGCCTGCAAAAATCTGCGCATCGAGCGGTCGTACGTCTTTTCTATCTCCGGAGTGAAAAAACACGCGGGCAACCCGCCGGAACTACGGTGGTAACGCAGGCATTCGCAGCAGACCCCTTTGCGCCCGCAGGGCTCGTAGGTACAGTTACAACCTTGTATGTTGACCTTGCGGTTCGGACAGTCTTTCATTCTTGATATTCCGAAGCTTTTTGTTCAGGGAAAGTTTTTCCAGGAACGAGGCGTAATCGATGATGAGCTTGCCTTCCAGGTGGTCGATCTCATGCTGGAAGACGCAGGCCAGCAGGTCTTCGGCATCGATGGTCCTGGCCGCCCCGGTCTCGTCGAGCGCCTCCACCCTGATCTTCCGTGCCCGCCTGACTTTGAGATACACCCCGGGAACGCTGAGACACCCTTCTTCCAGTTCCTGCCTGCCCTGTCTCCTGACGATCCTGGGATTGATCAATTTATAGAGGCCGGTCCCGATATCCACGACGATCAGGCACTCGTTTATACCCACCTGCGGCGCGGCAAGGCCGATGCCTTTTGAGTCATACATCTGCCGTGCCATATCACTCAAGGTTTTTGCATGCCCCGGGCCTACGCGGCTGACGCGCTTGGCTTTTTTTCGCAAGGCAGGGTCCCCGACGATTCTAATCTCTAATGCGGTTGCGTTCATCGACTCTCACGACCAGAGGCTTTATTTTGCGGGCCTCTTTATTGTCAAGCAGCACATACGAAAGCACGATCACCAGGTCCCCCTGGCAGGCGCTGCGCGCTGCCGGGCCGTTCAGGCAGATCACGCCCGAACCTCTTTTGCCGGGGATGGCGTACGTCTCGAGACGCACGCCGGTGTCAAGGTTGAGGACCTCGACTTTTTCGTGGGGGAGGATATCCGCACGTTCCATCAACTCCTGGTCGATGGTGATGCTGCCTTCGTAATGCAGATTGGCTTCGGTCACTGTCGCGCGGTGGATCTTTGATTTTAACATGGTCCGTGTCATGGCTGTTCCCTTTGTCGTTTATGCGAGCGCTTTGACTATTGCCTCGCCGAATTCTTTGGCTGCAAACGGGCCGGCACCGGTGATGATATTGCCGTCGCGCTCCACCGGGTTTCCCGTATATCGTGCCCCGCAGACCAGGAGCTGTCCCGAGTCGGACGCCCAGACCGTCGCCTTTTTCCCTTTGAGCAGCCCGGCCTTTGCCATCGTCACCGGCGAGACGCAGATCGCGGCGATGAGCTTGCCGGCTGACGAGAAATCCCAGAGCATCTTATGGGCAAGGGGGTCATCCCAGTACTGGCTGGCGCCTACCCCTCCCACAAAGACCAACGCATCGAAATCTTCCGGTTTTACGTCCCTGAACTGCACATCGGGCGTAACGGTCATGCCGAACATGCCCTTGGCAGTCCCCGTCGTCGTGGAAACAACGCTGACCTGGAAACCGGCTTTTTCAAAAACTATTCTCGGCTCGGACAATTCTTCATCACGGAATTTATCCTGGGCGATGACCATGGCGATCTTTTTCATGGTATGCCTCCTTTACGTTTCGTACGGTCGAGCCGCGAAACCCGCGAAATGCAAAAATGAATTACACGGGGTGTCCCTTCAGGGAACGTCCCCTACGGGACAGGCTAGCAGCGCACGGCCGTAACGGCGACGCAGTCAACCACGTCGTCCACCGAGCAACCGCGCGAGAGGTCGCTGCAGGGTTTTTTCAGGCCCATCAACAGCGGTCCGACGGCGCGGGCCTTTGCCAGACGCTCGACGATCTTATACGAAATATTGCCTGATTCCAGGTTCGGAAAGATAAGGACATTGGCTTTGCCGCCCACCGGGCTGTCGGGGAATTTGATCCGGGCGACCTCGGGGACGATGGCGGCATCCACCTGCAGTTCTCCGTCGGCCGACAATTGCGGCGCCATCTCCTTGAGCGCGGCCAGCGCCTGCGGCACTTTTGCCACGGATCTCCCCTCGGCAGAGCCTTTGGTAGAGTAGCTTAAAAAAGCGATGCGCGGGGTGGCTGCCAGCACTTTCTCGGCCAGCTCGGCGGAGGCCACGGCAATGCAGGCAAGCTGCCGGGCATTGGGCTCGGGGATCACGCCGCAGTCGGCAAAAACGAACGTCCCGTTCTCGCCGTAGCGGCAGTCGGGCACGACCATGATAAAACAACTGCAGGCGATCATCAGGCGCTCGTCCAGGCCCACGCAGTGGATCGCGGCGCGGCAGACGTCGGCGGTGGTGTGGCTGGCCCCGGCGACAAACCCGTCGACCTTGCCCTCCCGGGTGAGCATCGCGGCATAGTAGAGCGGGTCTTTGAAGAGCGAGCGCGCAGTCTCCAGGTCCATGCCCTTGGCCTTGCGCAGTTCATAGTACATGCCGGCGTAGCGATCGCACTCCCTGGCATCCATCTTCTCCGGGGTCAGGAACAGCGCCCTGGCGATGCCTTCTTTTTCGACGACGCTGGCCGCCTCGATGACGCGCTTGTCATTGTATTCGGGCAGCGCAATGGTCTTCTGCCTGGCACGGGCCTTGTCCCGTATGGTGACGATGGTATCCATGTCATATCCCCTTTAGGATTTTGTCTAAGTCCACGTGGTCTTTTATCAGTTTTACCGCCATGTTAATCTTGGTGATGTTTTCCGGTTTGATCTTTACGGTCAGGTCATGGATAGTCGACGAGACCGAGTAGGTATCTTCTTCCGACAGGAGCACGGGTATGCGCGCCTGGGACAGGAAATCCAGGATCTCCTTTTCCGGCACGATGCCCCCGGAGAGGATGATCCCCGAAAGCTTGAGCTTCGTTTTTACCGGATCCCGCCAGCTCTCTAAAGCCGCGCTGATCATCTCGTCGCTGTCGCCGGGTGT
>JAQTMD010000048.1 GCA_028714595.1 Candidatus Omnitrophota bacterium | reverse complement strand
TTGATTCGGGCGTGGGAGGCCTGACCGTGGTCAAGGAGCTCATCCGGCAGCTGCCCAGCGAAGACCTGGTCTATTTCGGCGATACTGCCCGCGTGCCCTACGGCATCAAATCCCGCGAGACGGTCGTAAAATTTTCCATCGAGAACATCCTGTTCCTGCTCAACCGGGACGTGAAGCTCATCTGCGTGGCCTGCAATACGGTCTCAAGCCTTGCGTTACCCGTCATACGCCACCATTTCAAAGTGCCGATCGTGGGCGTTATCACGCCGGCGGTGCGCGAAGCAGTGTATGCCACGCAGAACGGTAAGATAGGAGTCATCGGCACGCGCGGCACCATCAAGAGCCGCACCTATGAGCACGAGATCAGGCAGCTTGCCCCGGCCATAAAGGTCACGGCGGCAGCCTGCCCGTTGTTCGTGCCTTTTGCGGAGGAAGGCGTGCTTTCAGGCGATGCAGTGGCTGACGTGGCGCGGATGTACCTTGAGCCGCTCAAGAAACAAAAAGTCGATACGCTCATCCTCGGCTGCACGCATTACCCGCTCCTGAAACCGGTCATCAAGGGGGTGATGGGTAAGAACGTTACGCTCATCGATTCGGCAAAACAGGTCGCCATCGAGGTGAAAAAGATACTGGCAACGGATAAGCTGCTTGAGACACAAGGCCGCGGCAGGCACGAATTTTTCGTCAGCGACAACCCGGAATGGTTCACCGGCCTGGCCAGGCGGTTCCTCGGCCGCTCCATCCGGGGGGCAAAGAAGGTCGTCAATGTTTAGCGTCAGAGTAGAATCGGTCTTTAGTTCCGCGCACAACCTGCGGGGATACAAGGGCAAGTGCGAGGCCCTGCACGGCCATAACTGGAAAGTCGAAGCGATAGTATCCTCGGAAAAACTCGATCCCGCCGGCATGGTCATCGACTTTACCGTCGTCAAAAAAGAACTGAACGCCGTCCTCAATAATTTCGACCACGCGTACCTCAACAAGGTCAAGCCGTTCACCACGCTCAATCCGACGTCGGAAAACATCGCGCGTTTTGTCTACGGGCGCCTGAAAAAGAAGATCCCCGGCCTGTCCTCGGTGACGGTCTGGGAGAGCGCCACCAGCTGCGCGACATACCATGAGTAACGCCGCAGGCCTGCGCAAGGCCGTCGTGCTGGTCTCCGGAGGCCTTGATTCAGCGACCGCGCTGTATTTCGCGAAAAAAAAGGGATTCAGCTGCCATTGCCTTGTCTTTGATTACGGGCAGCGGCACGTACGAGAGATCAACGCCGCGCGCAACGTAGCCCGCAGGGCAGGCTGCCCGGTGACAATACTCAAGATCTCTCTGCCGTGGAAGGGGTCGAGCCTTATCGATCGGCGTCGTCCGATACCCGGAGCCGCACAGCCGCAGGGCCGGGTCGTGCGGGCGATCCCGGATACGTATGTCCCGGCGAGAAATATCATTTTCCTGAGTTTTGCGCTCTCGTATGCAGAGGCAATCGGCGCACGGGCGATCTTTATCGGCGCAAATTCAATAGATTACAGCGGCTATCCCGATTGCCGCCCCCGGTTTTACCGCGCCTTCGGCGCAGTGATCGCGCAGGGCACCAGGGCGGGCGTGGAAAAGAAAAGCATCAAGGTCTATACGCCCCTGCTCGAGCTGACCAAGGAGCAGATCATAAAGCTGGGAACGCTGCTCGGCGTGCCGTATGAGCTGACCTGGTCGTGCTATAAGGGCGGCGGCAAACCGTGCGGCGTCTGCGACAGCTGCCGGTTGCGCGCGAAAGGTTTCCGTCAGGCAGGGATGGAGGACCCCTCATTACGATGAAAGGAATTGTCTCCGAGATCTTCTTGAGCGTCCAGGGCGAAGGCCTGTACGTCGGCGAACGCCAGGTCTTCGTGCGCCTGGCAGGCTGCAACCTGGACTGCAGGTTTTGCGATACGAAGATATCGTCGCAGCGCGAATATGAGCCGCAGGTCCTCGTGGAAGAGCTCAAGCGTTACCGCGCCAATTACCGCTCCGTCACCTTTACCGGCGGCGAGCCGCTGCTGCAAAAAGAATTCCTTAAAGAGGCCATGGCGCTCACCGGTCAGGCCGGTTTCAAGAACTACCTTGAGACCAACGGCACGCTTCCCGGTGCGCTGCGGGAAGTGATCGAGCTGGTAGATATCGTGGCCATGGATTTCAAACTGCCCAGTTCAAGCGGCATGCGCGGGTATTGGGACGAGCACCGGCAATTCCTTGCGATAAGCTCCTCGAAAGACGTTTTTGTAAAAATCGTGGTCTGCGATTCCACGCTGCAGGAGGACGTGATGGAGACGATCCATATCATCAAAGACATCAATCCCTGCTGCTGCCTGGTCCTGCAACCGGACTCTACCAGCGACTACGCCGTGCTGGAACGAAGGATCGAACGTTTCAAGCGGATCTGCGAAGAGGAGAATCTCGCTGCCTGCATCATACCCCAGATGCATAAGCTGGTAGGAGTGCGCTGAATGAAAAAAAAGTCGAGTTATGAAGGATTGCAGGAGAATGTCAGGAGGCTCAAGACGCCGGAGATCGAAGTCTGGAAAAATCAATACCCGGACAGGGTTTATACTATCTCGCTGGACGTGCCTGAGTTCACCTGTATCTGCCCGAAGACCGGGCTGCCGGATTTTGCCGCCATCAGGATAGATTACTCGCCCCGCGGCAGATGCATCGAGCTTAAATCTTTCAAGTTGTACACCATATTTTTCCGCAGCATCGGCATCTTCCACGAGCATCTGATCAACAGGATGCTTGATGATTTTGTCAGGGCATGCAGGCCGCGCTGGGCCAGGATCACCGGCGTGTTCAATCCGCGCGGCGGCATTACCACGACGGTCACGCGCGCGTACGGAAAACAGGAGCACAGGTAACGGCATGAGAAGCATACCTTCCCGGAAGATCACCGACGCGGTAAGCAGGTTGTGCATGCAGGCGAACTTCGAACTGCGGCGGGACGTGCTGCGGGCTTTGCGCCGGGCGCAGGCAGCGGAGAAAAACAGCCGCGCCCGCCGGATGCTTGAGGCGATCGTCACGAACGCCGCCGTGGCGCGCCGGGAGCGGCTGGCCATCTGTCAGGACACCGGTCTGCCTGTTGTTTTTGTCGAACTGGGGCAGGATGCGAGGGTCGCGGGAGACCTGAAAAAAGCGATCGTCAAAGGCGTGGAAGAAGGGTATAGAAAAGGTTGTTTGCGGGATTCCATAGTCGGGGATCCGTTGAAACGGGGAAGACCGGGTTTTACGCCGCCGGTTCTGCATATCGATATAGTGCCGGGGAACAAAATTACGCTAGCCGTGTTGCCGAAGGGTTTTGGCTGCGAGAACAAGACGCAGCTTGCGATGTTCAATCCGACGGCATCATGGCGCCGGATCAAAGATTTTATCGTCGGCGCAGTAAAAGCTGCCGGGCCTGATGCCTGCCCGCCGTATGTGGTGGGAGTGGGTCTCGGCGGGACTGCGGAGTACGCCTGCCTCCTGGCTAAAAAAGCGCTGTTAAGGAAGATTGCGCGTCCCCGGTTACAAGGTGCGGGTTCGACAAGGAGATTAGAGAAAGAACTTTTGGCGGCGATCAATAAACTGGGCATCGGGCCGATGGGGCTGGGCGGCGCAACAACGGCGCTGGCAGTCAGTATCGGGACGTATCCGACGCACATCGCGGGCCTGCCGGTAGCGGTCAGCATCAGCTGTCATGCTTTGCGCAGCGCCAAGGCAACGCTATAGAAAAAGGAGAGCGGATGAAACGGAATACGGCAACAAGGTTGGGCATGGTCGCGGGGGTATTGTTCGGCATGGTGCTTACGGCATGCGGGCAGGGAGCGGCCATTGAAAAGAAAGAACTGCTGGACAACATGCAGAAGGCGACACAGTCCGTCCCGCGGCAGAAGTCGATCTCGGTGCAGGAACTGACCATGGAAGGTCTTTTCAGCATGAAGACCGAGCAGTCCTCCGAGACTGATTTTCCGGCCAAGACCATCCACACGGTCTCCGAGATAAAAGACTATGCCTTTGACCCCCAGGGATTTTTCAACGCTGCCTCTGAGGCCGCCATTGCCCAGGCAAGGAAAAACGGCGCCACAGAGGAACAGATCAAAAAGATGCAGGATGACCCGCTCATGCGGGCTGAAATGGAAAAGCAGATGGCCGAGGTCTCCCGGAAAATCAAGAGCAAAAAGACCGAACAATATATTATCGGTTCAAACGTCTGCCTGAAGATCCAGGACGCCTGGTACAGCGTACACCAGCCCTACCTGGATAAGTTCTGGGAAGTCGCAGAGGCCATGCGCAACAGCCCGCAGGGCGCGAATAAAGAAGAACTGATGAAGGAATTCCCGAAAGAACTGCAGGATGCCCTGGGCTCGATGTTTTCCTATTTGCGGAGCGAGGAGTTTTCCAACGGTTCGTTCATCGCTTCCGTTGCCGACGGGCAGTTCGCCGGAAATCCCGCGTATGAACTCGATATCAAGGACAAAAAGCTCACCGACGCCCTGGAGCAGACCATTATGGCCTATGCCCGGCAGCAGTCGGGACCGGATGTCAACGTCAACGTCGAATCTTTTACGGGCAGGAACTTTGTGGCAAAGGATACGTTCCTGCCGCTGGGTTCGGATGTCTCGATGACGGTATCCATCAGGGCAAAGGACAATCCGAAAGTGATGAAGGCTGCGCTGCGCGCCCGGGAAACGGCTGCCTATCCGTCCGAAGGCGTGCGCGTGCCGCCCGAGGTGGCCGGCGCCAAAAAGGTCAAAGACGAAGCCGAATTACAAAAACTGTTGATGGAGTCATTAAGCCGGGAATTCGGCTCCGGACAATAGTAAGGATTATGGAACTGGCAACCCCGTTATCTTCGAGGACGCTTGAGAACCTGCGTTGCGGCCAGGAAGTGTTCCTGACCGGCGTCGTGTATACTGCCCGCGACCAGGCGCACGTTCGTCTGGCAGCGGCCTTACGACGGGGCGCCAAGCTTCCTTTTGAACTCAAGGGCTCGATCATCTATTACTGCGGGCCGACCGGGACACCCAAAGGAAAGGTCATCGGTTCCTGCGGTCCGACCACTTCCCGCCGGATGGACGCCCTGACGCCGCTGTTGCTCTCAAAGGGGGTCGCGGCAATGATCGGCAAAGGGAACCGCTCCTCGGAGGTGCGCCGGGCCATCAAAAGACACAAGGCAGTGTATTTCGTCGCCTGCGCCGGCTGCGGTGCGCTGATTTCCACGTACGTGCAAGAGGCATCGGTCGTCGCGTTCAATAACCTGGGGCCCGAGGCCGTGCAACGGCTTCGCGTCGAGCGTTTACCGCTTGTCGTGGCAATCGACAGCCGGGGGAAGTCCGTGTACAAGGACTGAAAACATGAAAAAATTTCAGGTAAAATTATTCCAGACGCTTTTGTGGACGTCGGTCGTGCCGCTGGCGGTGGTGGGCCTCATCACCATCATTTTCCTGCACCGGATGGCCATCGGAGCAGCCAACCAGCGCCTGACGAACAACCTCAAGATAGCCCAGAGCGCCTACCGGAGCGTCAACGACAACCTGAAGTTCATCGTACGCGACCAGAACCGCAGGATCTATGCGCTCATCGGCGAAGACCAGATCGACCTCCTGAAGAACGAGTATGCCAAGATCGTAAGGGACAACCGTCTTGATTTTTTTATCATCACGGACAACTACGGAAAAGTCCTGGTCTCGATGACGAACCCCGCTTTCGAAGGCCGGGATTACAGCCGCGATTACTACGTGCGCCGGGCCCTGCGCAACCAGACCAACCTCGCCACGGAAGTGCTGGATGCCGGAGAACTCCAGCAACTCGGGCTCCTGGAAAAGGCGGCCATCGCCGGGGTTCCCGAGCCCCGGGGACTCGTGATCAAGGCCTCCATGCCGCTTATCAACAATAATGAGATCATCGTCGGCACCATGACCGCGGGCTACCTTTTGAACAACAACAACGCCGTTGTCATCGAGAAGATCACCAGGGGCACGGACCTTGTCTCGAGCATATTCCTCGGTGACGTGCGCGTATGTTCCGACGTGCCTTTCAAAAGCAAGGAAAAGGCCGTCGGAAGCAAGCTGGATACTCAGGCGGCCGCGGTCCTGCTGGAACAAAAGCGCGATTACTTCGGGCGCATGGCAGTCTCTGGCAACTGGTACCTGGCGAGCTATACCACGTTGTATAACGTCAAAGACGAGGCCGTGGGGATCCTGGGCATCGGCCTGCCCGAGAAAAGCATTTTCGCCCAGCGCGACGAGCTGACCAAGATTTTTATCATCGCGGTAGTCCTGTCAGTCTGCCTTTCGCTGTTGATCGGCCTCATAAACGGCGGGGCCATCGCCGCATCGGTGAACAAGCTGTACTGGGGTATCGAGGCCTTTGCGCGGGGAGACTTCACGCACCGCATCGAGATCAGTTCCAACGACGAGATCGAGGAACTGGCGAATTTCTTCAACAAGACCATGCAGCAGCTCCTGGCGGCGAACCGGCAGCTGGAAGTCTGCTCCCGCAACGTCGAGACGCTGGAGTCGCAGGTCTCGTACAGCGCCCAGCAGCTCGAGGCCGCCCAGAAACAACTGCTTGAATTCGAACGCATGGCTGCAATGGGCCGCATGGCCACCGCCGTCAGCCACGAGCTGCGCAATACCTTTGCCGAGATCCAGACCAGCCTTTACAATCTCAAATCGAAGATGAACAGGGAGTGCCCGCAGTTCGTGCCGAATCTCAAAGGCGTCGAGGAAAGCCTGACCAGCGCCAACGAGACCATCGCCAACGTCCTGCGTTTTAGCTATCCCAAAAAGCTGATCTTCAGCGACGTGGACGTCAATTACCTGATCGAGAGCCTCCTGGCATTTCCCAACCTCCAGGAGATGTTCAAGCACAGCAAGATCAGCGTCGATAAGGAACTGGACCAGCAATTGCCGCATATCAAGGCGGACGGCTTGCAGCTGCGCGAGGCCATGCATAATCTGATCGTCAATGCCGTGCAGGCCATGCCGCAGGGGGGAAAGCTCGGCATCTTTACCTACGTCGACCAGAGTGAGGTGCGTATCAAGGTAGTCGATACCGGCACCGGGATGAGCAAAGAGGCGCTGGAAAACCTGTTCACGCCGTTCTTTACCACGAAGAGCCGCGGCCTCGGCCTGGGACTGAGCATCACCAGGGCCACGGTCAGCGAGCACGGCGGTTCCATCCAGGTGTTTTCCGAGCTTAACCAGGGTACGACCTTTATTATCTCTTTACCGGTCAAGCGGCCTCAAACTTCAGCAGGAGGAGGATAACGTATGGAACACGCCAATACCAAAGAAGTCATCCTGGTCGTCGACGACGATAAGATACTCTCCGAACATCTCAAGGCGGGTCTGCTGGATGAAGCGTACACCGTCGTCTCCGCGAATAAGGGGTCGACGGCGATAGACCTGGCAAAGAAACAACAGTTCAACCTCGCTATCCTGGACCTGGTGCTGCCTGACATCCAGGGCATCGAGCTGATGCGCGCGCTCAACCGCATCTCCCCGCAGACGAACTTCATCATCCTGACCGGATACGCCACCATCTCGTCGGCGATCGAGGCGCTCAAGGTCGGCGCCTACGATTACATCATCAAACCGTTCGATTTCGACCACCTGAAGCTCGTGATAAAGCGCAGCCTGGAAAAACAGCACCTGGCCGCGCGCAACGTCGAGCTGATCGAGCGCCTGGAAAAAGAGAAGGTGAAGCTCGAGATCATCATGGACGCCTACAAGCGCATCGGAGAGATCTTTGACCTGGAAGACCTGGCCGATTTTGTCACCGACCAGGCCGTCTCCATCGCCGAGGCGGAACGCGCGTCGCTGATGATGATAGACGAATCCACCCAGGAACTGGTGATCAAGGGTTTCAAGGGCACGGACCAGAAGAAGATGGGGCTGCGCATCAAGATCGGAGAACTGGTCGCCGGCTGGGTCGCCCGGGAAGGCGAGGCGCTGGTGGTGCGCGACATCGATTCCGACCCGCGCCTGCGTAAACACCTGCGCACCGGCCAGTACCGGACCAAGTCCTTTATTTCGCTGCCGCTTAAAGTCGATAACCATGTCATCGGCGTCATGAACGTGACCGACAAGCTGGCCCAGATGTCGGTGTTCACCGACGAAGACCTGCGCGACCTGTCGCTCCTGGCGCACCAGACCGTCACGCAGATCGAGAACATCCGCCTATGCGAGAAACTAGCCTCGATGGCGGTCACGGATGCGCTGACCGGCCTCTTCAATCACCGGTATTTCCAGGAAGAGCTGAACCTCGAGATCCTGCGTGCCCAACGGTATAAGCACCCCTTGAGCTTGATCATGTTCGATATCGACGGCTTCAAGAGCTACAACGACCATTACGGACACCTGGAGGGCGACCGCGTGCTGAAGCAGGTCGCTGCCATCATCCGGCAGAATGTCCGCCAGGTCGATATCATCTGCCGTTACGGCGGGGACGAGATCGTGGTCCTCCTTCCGGTGACCAACATTCGCGGCACCAAAGTAGTCGCGGGAAAGATCAGGGGCTCTGTCGCAGAAATCGACCCCCCGAACGAGGAGACGAACAAGATCATCAGGGTCACGATCTCGGGCGGCATTTCAACCTTCCAGGAGAAGATGTCCAAAGAAGAGCTTATCGGGGCGGCAGACCGTGCGCTCTACCAGGCGAAGCAGGAAGGAAGGAACAGGATCATCGTTAACGATTAACCCGTTCCACCCCCTACGGGGACGTTCATCTCTATACAAGGAGCGTGTATGAATAGGAATGACGGACGTCAACCGGACCAGTTACGGCCGGTGACCATAACCAGGAATTGCAATAAGTATGCCGAAGGTTCGTGCGAGATACAGCTGGGCGATACCAAAGTGATCTGCACGGCGTCGGTCGACGAAAATGTCCCGCCGTTCTTGAAAGGTTCTGGCACGGGCTGGGTGACCGCGGAATACGGGATGCTCCCGCGTTCGTGCGCGACGCGCATGATGCGCAATAAAGATTCCGGCCGGACCTTCGAGATCCAGCGGCTGGTCGGCAGGTCTCTGCGCGCGGTGACGGAACTCAAGAAAATGGGGGAACGCACCATCTGGATCGACTGCGACGTGATCCAGGGCGACGGCGGCACGCGTACCGCGTCGATAACGGGCAGTTTCGTGGCGCTGGTCGACGCCCTGGCGAAATTAAAGAGCCGGGGAATGATAGCCGCGATCCCGGTCAGGGAATTCGTGGCCGCCACCAGCGTGGGGATCATCAAAAAGACGCCGGTGCTCGATCTGAGTTATGAGGAAGATTCCAAGGCAGACGTGGATATGAACATCGTGATGACCTCTGCCGGAGAGTTTATCGAGATCCAGGGCACCGGAGAACGGGCGACCTTCGATAAGGACGAAATGAACAGGCTGCTGGGGCTCGCCGAGTGCGGCATCAAAGAGCTTATCGCGATCCAGAAGAAACTTCTGAAAGACGTCGTAAAATAGCATGCGCAGAGAGCTGGTCGTCGCCACAAGGAACAGGAAAAAACTCGAAGAAATAAAAGAGATTTTGCGGGGGGTGCCGCTTGCCATCAAGTCGCTGGCGGATTTTTCCCGCGTGCCGGCGATCCGTGAGAACGGCTCGACGTTTAGCGACAACGCGATAAAAAAGGCGGTGAAGGCCGCCCGTTTTACGGGTACGCTGGCGCTGGGGGAAGATTCCGGCCTCTGCGTCCGCGCGCTGAACGGCGCCCCGGGCGTGCGTTCGGCGCGCTACAGCGGCCGGGATAAAAACGACGAAAAGAACAACCGGAAGCTGCTGGCAGCCTTGGAAGGGCTTCCGGTCAAACCGCGCGGGGCATACTATGCCTGCGCAGTGGCGCTTGCAGATAGAGAGGGCCTGATCGGCGTTGTCGAAGGAAGGCGCGCGGGTC
>JAQTMD010000047.1 GCA_028714595.1 Candidatus Omnitrophota bacterium | reverse complement strand
CAGCCGGTGGGTGACCGCGATGTCGCCCATGGTCAGCGCGTCGGTGAAGCGCAGGTCGATTTCGTGCTGGCTGGGCGCGACTTCATGGTGGCTGTACTCGACTTTGATGCCCATCGCCTGCATGGTGAGGATCGTGTCGCGGCGCAAGTCCTGGGCCACGTCAAGCGGCACCTGGTCGAAGTAGCCGCCCTGGTCCAGCGGTACCGGCGAGGCCGCATCCTTGAAATAGAAATATTCCAGTTCCGGCCCCACATTATAGGTATAGCCCAGCTTTTTGGCGCGTTCGAGGTTACGCTTCAATACATACCGGGGGTCTGCCTCAAACGGCTTTCCCGACGGCTCGTACACGTCGCAGAACATCCTGGCCACGGTATGGTCGGGGTCGGAGCGCCAGGGAATAATGGCAAAGGTCGAGGGGTCAGGCCGGGCGATCATGTCGGATTCCTCGATGCGGGCAAAACCCTCGATCGAGGAACCGTCAAAACCCATGCCCTCGTCCAGTGCGCCTTCCAGCTCGTCCGGCGTGATGGCAAAACCCTTGAGGAAACCCAGGACGTCCGTGAACATCAGGCGGATGAACTTGATGTTCTTTTGTTTTACGATCCTGGTTATCTCTTGTTTGGTCATTTTGGCCATTGCAACTCCTTGTGTAGAGACACAACACCAATCTTTTTGGATCGGGCGTCCTTGGTTTATTTCTCTTTTCTCTTTTTGACAAAAACGTCTATCCTGCGCAACGCCTCTTTAAGTTTTTCGAAGCTCGAAGCGTAGGAAATACGGATATACTCGGTCAACTCGTCGCCGAACGCGGTCCCCGGCACCACCGCCACCCGCTCTTCCGCAAGCAGCCTTTTGGAGAAGTCGAGACAGTGCATGCCGGTGCTTTTGATCGAGGGGAACGCATAAAAAGCGCCCTGCGGCTTATGGCAGGAAAGTCCGATGCGGTTCAGCTCCGAGACCACGAATTCCCTGCGGCGCTTGTATTCCCGCTTCATCTCTTCCACCGACTTTGCGCCGACGTGCAAACCCTCGCATGCCGCCATCTGGCTCGTGATGGAGACGCACATGATGGTGTACTGGTGGATCTTGGTCATGGCGTTGATTATCTCTTTCGGGCCGCAGGCATAGCCCACGCGCCAGCCGGTCATGGCGTAACTCTTGGAGAAACCGTTCAGATAGATGACGTAATCCTTTATCTTGCCCAGCGAAGCGAGCGGGGTATGGTCGAAGTCATAGGTCAGGTCGCAGTAGATCTCGTCGCTGAACACCAGCAGCTTGTGCCTGAGAAATACCCCGGCCAGACTCTTGAGCTCTTTTCTGGTATACGAAACCCCTGACGGGTTCGACGGGTAATTGAAGATGATCCCCTTGGTCTTTGCGTCGATGTGCCGTTCGAGGTTGCGCGGGGTCAATTTAAAGTTATCTTTGCGCGTGTCCACGTACACCGGCACGCCGCCGGCCAGCTCGGTCATGGGCCCGTAGGAGACGTAGCTGGGCGACGGCACGATGATCTTATCGTGCGGCTCCATGACGGCGCGTAATGCCAGGTCAACGCCTTCGCTCACCCCGACGGTGATAAGGATCTCCTCCTCCGGAGAATAGTCCAGGCCGTACGTTTTCTTCAGGTACTGGCTGACTGCCATGCGCAGTTTCATCAGCCCTTTGTTCGACGTGTACGAGGTGTAACCCTGCTCCAGCGAGGAGATCCCCGCCTCGCGGATCTCCCACGGCGTGACAAAATCCGGCTCTCCCACGCCCAGGGAAACGACGTCCTTCATGCCCAGCACCAGGTCAAAGAACGCCCGGATGCCCGACGGCTTCATGACCTCGACTTTTCTGGAAATATAGTTCTTCATGGGTGCCTTTAATACGAAATCGCTATCCGCTTATCCTCTTCCTTCTGCTTCAACATCACGCCGTCTTCCTTGTATTTCTTCAAAAGGAAATGCGTGACCACGCCCCTGACGTTCTCCATCGGCGAAAGCTTCTCCGAGATGAACCGCGCTACCGAATGCAGGTCCCTGCCGCGCACGAATACCAGGAGATCGTACGTACCCGAGACCAGATAGCAGCTGTAGACTTCGGGGAACGAGTAGATGCGCTCGGCGACCTTGTCGAACCCCTGGTCTTTCTGGGGCGTGAGGTTTACCTCGATGATCGCCCTGACCTCGGAATCCTTTTCCCTGACCAGTTCGCGGTTGATCACCGCCTTGTATTTCAGGATGATCCCCTCTTTTTCATATTTGGCAATGGCCTTTTTGATTTCCGCCGGTTTCTTCCTGGTCATCTTGGCGATCTCTTCAGGCGTGACGCGGGCGTCTTTTTCAAGTATCTCGAGGATCTCATCCATGGAAGCCTCCTTTTAGAATTCGCAGACCAGCGCCCCGCGGCGCTTGTGCGCCGACGCAGCGACCATGCGTTTGACTTTTGCGACCTTCCCGGCAGGATAGAGCTGCTTTTTGCCCTGCTCCAGCCGCGCCAGGATATCGTCGAGCTGCGGATACATGATGCCCATCTCCCCTTCGTCGGTCTGGCCGGGCCAGAGGCCCGCGGTCGGCGCCTTATCGATGACGGACCGGGGGACCTTCAATGCCTTTGCCAGGCAGCGTACCTGGGTCTTATACAGGTCGCCGAGCGGCAGGATATCGCTTGCCCCGTCGCCGAACTTGGTGAAATAGCCGGCCATGAGCTCTGATTTATTGCTCGTGCCGCAGACCAGGTATTTCATCTTACGGGCGAAATAATACAATACCAGCATGCGCAGGCGAGGACGCAGGTTCGCCCGGGTCATGCGGTCTGCCGCAGGCAATATCTCAAGCAGCGCGTCATAAACTTTTGAAAGATCGACGGTCCTCACTCTTATGCCGAATTTTCGTGCGCACAGCAAAGCGTCCCTGCGGTCCTGTTTATGGCTATGGCAGGGCAGGAGAAGCGCCAGGACCCGCTTTGAGCCCAGGGACTGCTTTGCCAGGACAGCGGCAACGCAGGAATCCAGGCCGCCGCTCAAGCCCAAAACAACTCCCTGCGCCTTGGCGGCTTTAACCTGTATTTTAAGCCACGAGACGATTTTTTTACGCATAATTAAGATTTAATTATAGCACACAAAAGGCGGGTAGACAAGCAAATAGGGGCTGTCCCGTAGGGGACGTTCCCTGAGGGGACACCCCTTATGCACAAACCTCCAACTATCCGCATCCTGTTCTTGTTAACGGCGGGAACCCCTATGAAAGTTGTTCGGGATGGGGTTTTACCACCTTGGCTTCGACCATGTAGATGACGTCTTCGGCGATATTGGTGGCATGGTCGCAGATGCGCTCCAGGTGGCGGGAGATCAAAAGGAGCGGCACTGCGCGGTCAACGGTCTTGGCGTCCCTGGCCATGTAATCATTGACCAGTTCCTCATAGACAAGGGTACGCAACCTATCCGCCTCCGGATCAGACAGGACGACTTTTCGGGCCAGGGCTGCATCCTTATTTACGAAGGCGTCGATAGCCTCTTCGACCATGGCCTGGGCAACGACGGAGAGTTTGGGGATATCTACCAGCGGTTTCAAAAGCGGCTTATCCGCAAGCTCCAGGCTTCGCTGGGCGATGTCCACTGCCAGGTCTGCGATACGCTCAAGGTCGGAATTGATCTTCATGGCCGTGGCGATAAAGCGCACGTCTTTGGCCATCGGCTGGTAACGGGCGATGAGGTCAACGCACTTTTCATCGATGAGGTTCTCCATGCCGTCGACCTTTTTATCGTCGTCGAGCACTGCCTGCGCCTGTGCCTTATCCCGGTTTTTGAGCGATTCAACGGACTTAAAGATGGCCTCCTGGGTCATCACGCCCATCTGCAGGATGTCCTTATGCAGCTCTTTCAACTCTTCGTCTAAATGCCGTTCCATTATTCCTCCGTGGTTACTGTCCTCATCCGCGCTGAAGCGGGGACTTCATATTATCCGTATCTGCCCGTAATATAATCTTCGGTGCGCTTGTCCTTCGGCGCGGTAAAGATCTCGCGGGTAGCGGCGAATTCGACCATCTCGCCCAGCAGCATGAACCCGGTCTCGTCCGATACGCGCGCTGCCTGCTGCATGTTATGGGTGACGACGACTATTGTATAATTATTTTTGAGCTCGCGCATCAATTCTTCGATGCGTTCGGTCGCCTGCGGATCCAGGGTCGAGCAGGGTTCGTCCATGAGCAGGACGTCGGATTTGACGGCAAGCAGCCGCGCGATGCAGAGCCGCTGTTTCTGCTCAAGCGACAGCCGCAGCGCAGAACGTTTGAGTTTGTCTTTCAGGTCATCCCAGAGCAGGACGCGGCGCAGGCTCTCTTCAATGACGCCGGCAAGGGCATCCGCGTTTCGCTCAATGCCGTGGATCTTTAAGCCGAACGCGATATTTTCATATATGGAGAGCGGGAAAGGATTGGGCCGCTGAAAGACCATGCCCACTTTCCTGCGCAAATAAATGAGATCGGCTTCCGGCGAAACCGCGTTCGTGCCGTCGATGTCGACCTCGCCGGTGACCCTGACCCCCTCGATGAGGTCGTTCATGCGGTTGAACACCCGCAGCATGGTGGATTTGCCGCAGCCCGACGGCCCGATGATGGCCGTGATCTTTTTCTCCTTAAAGTCGGCGTTCACGTTGATCAGGGCCGGGAAATCCCCGTACCAGAGATTGAGGCCTCGAACGATAATCTTATCCAAATTTCCCTCGAATATAGTCGTCCGTGCGCTTATTCGACGGCGCGGTGAATATCTTATCGGTCGTGTCAAGCTCCACCAGCTCGCCGGACAGGAAGAACGCGGTGCGGTCTCCCACGCGCGCCGCCTGCTTGACGTTATTGGTCACCAGCACGATCGTATAATCTTTTTTGAGTTCGAGCATGGTCTCTTCGACTCTTGCCGTGGAAACGGGGTCCAAACCGGAGCAGGGTTCGTCAAAAAGGATGACCTCCGGACCGGTGGCCAGCGTCCGGGCAATACAAAGGCGCTGCTGCTGGCCGCCGGACAATTTGAATGCGGACTCATGCAGCCGATCCTTGACCTCATCCCAGATATAGGCCTGCTTAAGCGACTGCTCGGCGATATCTGTCAGACGTTTCCGGGCGCGGATGCCGTGCATGCGCGGGCCAAAAGACACATTATCAAAGATGGAAAGCGGAAGCGGCAAAGGCAAAGCAAAGATGATACCGATCTTCTTACGCAACAGCTCAAGGTCGACCGAGCGCACGTCAAGGGCATCCATGAGCACGCTGCCGCTCATCCGGAAATTCTGCTCCAGCTCGTTAAGACGGTGGAGCATGCGCAGGAACGTGGTCTTGCCGCTGTTCGACGGCCCGATGATGCTCAATATCTCGTTTGCCTCGATGGCAAGCGACACGCCTTTGAGCGCCTGCACCTTCCCGAACCAAATATTGAGATTTTCGATACCGAACTTTCTCATACCCCAGGGACGGTTCTCAACCCTACTTAAAAGTGTCCCCTCTTTTTTCGGAGGGACAGTTCTAACCGCGCTTCAGAACCGTCCCTACCATTTCTTCTGCTTGCGGAACTTGTAGCGGATGACGATGGCCACGAGGTTAACCGTCAGCACCATGGCTAAAAGCACGAACGCCGTGCCGTAACGAACCTTTTCATCGACGTTAGGCACCTGCGTGGAAATGACGTATAAGTGATACGGCAAAGCCATGGCCTGGTCGAAGATGGATTTCGGCAGCCGCGGCAGATAGAACGCTGCCACCGTAAACAGGATCGGCGCGGTCTCTCCTGCTGCCCTGCCGATCCCTAAGATAGTACCGGTGATGATGCCGGGAATGGCGTTGGGCAGCACGATGTGCCTGATGGTCTGCCACTTGCTCGCGCCCAGCGAAAGGCTGACTTCCCGGAACGTCTGCGGCACCGCCTCCAGCGCCTCGCGGGAAGCGGTGATGATGATCGGCAAAATCATGATGCCAAGCGTCAGCGCTCCCGACAGGATCGAAGCGCCGAACCTGCACCAGACCACGAACATGGCCAAACCGAACAGGCCGTACACGACCGACGGAACGCCCGCCAGGTTAACGATTGCTAACTTAACGATCCGGTTCATCACATTGTCTCTGGCGTATTCGCTTAAGTAGATCGCCGCCAGCAACCCGATAGGAAGGGCGAAGGCGACCGCTCCCAGGACGAGGTACAGGGTCCCCACGATTGCCGGGAAGATGCCGCCTGCGCGCATGCCCTGCCGCGGCACATCCGTCAAAAACTGCCAGGTGATCGCCGGCAGCCCCTTCTGCACGATGATCACCACGATCATGCCGACAGGGACCACGATAAGCAACGTTGACAGGAAGAGGGAGAAAAAGGCGATTTTCTGGACGGTTCTCGGATTCATCATCTTCGCTCCCTGTGCAAGAACAGATCGGCGGTCACATTAATGGCAAAACTGATGACAAATAAAACGATGCCGACGGCAAACAAGGCGAAGTAGTGCTCGCTGCCTACTACCGCTTCGCCCATTTCTGCGGCGACGGTCGCGGTCAGGGTACGCACGGGTGCCAGGATGGTGTGCGGGATCACCGCGGAATTACCGGTGATCATCATCACTGCCATGGTCTCGCCGATGACCCGGCCGATGCCCAGCATCACCGCCGCAAGAATCCCGGAAGATGCTGCCGGCAGCAACACCCGCCAGATGGTCTGCCAGTGCGTGGCCCCCAGCGCAAACGCGCCTTCTTTATAGGAACGGGGTACCGAGTAAAGTGCATCCTCTGCTATGGAAACGATCGTGGGCATGGCCATGAACGCCAGCATGATCGACCCCGACAAAGCGGTCAAGCCCGTCGGCAGGTGAAAGATGTTTTTGACCCACGGCACCAGCGTGACCATGCCGATAAAACCCAGGACCACGCTGGGGATGGCAGCCAGAAGCTCGATGCCGCCTTTGAGCACTTCCTTGACTTTGCCCGGCGCTATCTCTGCGATGTAGACCGCGCAGCCGACGCCGATGGGCACGGAGATGACTGCCGCTCCCGCAGTGACCAGCAAAGATCCGAGGATAAGCGGCAGGATGCCCAGTTCAGCCGGCTCTGATATCGGATACCAGCTCTTCCCAAAGAGGAACGCGCCGAGCCTGACGGTCTTAAACAGCGACAGCCCTTCCTTGAGCAGGAAGACAAAGATGAGCGCCACAAAAAAAATAGAAGCCGATCCGCAGATAAGTATCAGCTTCTCGATAATGAACTCTTTGAACTTGCGCATGGATTATTTGACCGGCACAAAGTCCGTTTCCTTGACGATCTGCTGGCCTTCCGGCGAAAGCACAAAATCGATGAATTTCCTGGCCAGCCCCTGCGGCACGCAGCCGGTGTACAAAAGCAGCGGCCGCGATATGGGATATGCCCCTGAGATCACGTTGTCAATGGTCGGCTCTACTGCCGCGGCCACAGCGTCCGGAGCGATGGCCAGAGCCTTTTGTTTCGCGGAGATATATCCCATGCCGTAATAGCCGATGGCCGAAGGGTTATTGGCGACCTCGTCCGCGATCGCCTGCGACGAAGGCAGCATAAGCGCGGACGGAGCGAATTCCTCTTTGGACGCAGGGTCGTTCTTGCGCAGCACGTGCTCCTTGAAATAAACGTGTGTCCCCGAGTTGACCTCGCGTGACAGAAGGACGATCTTTGCGTCTTTGCCGCCAAGTTCTTTCCAGTTCTTGATCTTGCCGGTAAAGACCGCGGCCAACTGGTCTACCGTCAGTTTTCCCACCGGGTTAGCCGGATGCACTACCACGGCTATACCGTCAAGGGCGACCTTGATCTCATTCGGCGTGACACCCTTTTTCTGCGCCAGGTCGATTTCCTTTTGTTTCACGGTGCGCGAACTCATGGCAATATCGCAGGTGCCGCTGACCAGGCTTGCAATGCCCGTGCCTGAGCCTCCCCCGGTCACGGCAATCAAGTCGTTCGGGTTCTTCTCCATGTATTTTTCCGCCCATGCCTGGGCGAGGTTGACCATGGTGTCGGAGCCCTTGACCTGCAGGGAATCGTCGCTATTTCCGGCAAAGGCGCTGCCGCAGAAAAAAAATGCGGTGATTACTATCAACGATTTTCTTATCATTCTTACCTCCTTGTAGGGCTGTATTGTAGTAGAGCCGTGTTAGCGCTGCGTTAAACCAATGTAAAATCCGTGTAAAATCAAAAGGATACCTTGCATCTCAATCCCAACACATTGAGATCGCTCCAGGAACCTGCACTCTTGCTTGCCTGTCGCAAGTAATACGCTTCCGCTTTTATGCTCCTCGTCACCGCAGCCTGGATCCCGGAGTACAATCTGTTGCGGGAGAGATTAGTCTTATCCAGATCCACAAAGACCTCATCCGCGACATACGGTTGGATTTCAAACCGCGTCCATTTCCACGGAAGCTTCAGGGTCAGCTTGTTCCGGTACCTGCCGTAATCCTTGGCGGATTCGATAAAGCGCTGCTCAAACCTGTTCCTGTCTTCTATTTTCCATCCGGCAATCTCTGTTTTCACGATCAGGTTGAGCTCCGGCCGGTTTTCTTCCTTAAAAACCCTTTTTTTCTCTTCGAATATCTTCCTGAAGGCTAGGCCAACGTCAAGATGCTTGCCGGCCCCATACAGATAACCAACATCATAATGATGGTAATAGAAATCCGAAGCATCATCCCCCCAGCGGAATTCCTCTTCGAGCGTCAGGCGGGAATTGCTGTCGAGCTTGAATTCCTGCTGCTGGGTGTGCCAGAATTGGAAATCTGCGTCATCCCAGCACCACGCAACGGTTGCCTGAAACAGCACACACAAAAGAACTACTCCCTGTAGAATCTTCATCTTCCCTCCTTTTTATATTCCGAGAAAATATCGCATCCGCAGCGACCCTGCTTCTTCCTTGAACAAGGCAACTATGACTATACGTACGCTGCGCCATAAACCTCTGATTGCTTCAACCATCGTTCACCTCCTTTCTGAATCTCTCAAAAAGGAGTCTACAACAGGCTGGTTAAAGGCGCTTGAAGGAAAAGTAAAATGCGGGTTAAATCATTTTGGTGAGAAAAAGAGCTACAGCGGCAGGATAAACCAGAAGGTAGCACCGAGGCCTTCGGTCGATTCGACGCCGACTGAGCCTGCGTGGAGTTCCACGATGTGCTTGACGATGGACAGACCCAGGCCCGTGCCGCCGAGCTCGCGGGAGCGCGCTTTGTCCACGCGGTAGAAACGCTCAAAAATACGGGGGATGTCTTTGGCGGGGATGCCGAGTCCCGTGTCTTCTATCGCGACCCTGACGCCTGCGGCGTCCTGTGATGACAGAATACGGATACTGCCTTTTTCTTTGTTGAATTTTATGGCATTATCGACGAGGTTTGTCAGGACCTGTTCGAGTTTAGCCCTGTCTGCCCGGACACGGACTTTATCCGAAACCTCGTTATATACCTGGACGGTTTTCTTCCTGGCCTGCGACTGGAAACCTGAAACCACCCTGTCGATCAGGTTTTTGAGGGAGAGCTCTTCTTTCGCAACGACGATCTCTTTGGATTCAAGATAGGAAAGGTCCAGCAGGTCGTTGATCAAGTTGTTCAAACGGTCGGCATGTTCCTGGATGATGGAAAGGAAATGGCGGGCGTTTGCCTTATCCTCAAGCGCCCCCTCGGCAAGCGTCTCGACAAAGCCCTTGATCGAGGTAAGCGGCGTCTTTAATTCGTGCGAGACATTAGCCACAAAGTCCGAACGTATGGTCTCAAGCCTGCGGATCTCGGTGATATCATGGACGACCAGCAGGCACCCGGCGACCGCGCCTGTCTCAAAGATGGGAGCGGCATTTATCTGAAAGGTCTTTTTCACCGGCCAGACAATGCTCAGTTCCCTTGATACCGCCTCGCCGCGCGCCAGCACCAGATTCACGACCTCGGCGATATCGGCGTTGCGGATGGCCTCCAGGAAAAGCCTGCCTTCGGCCTCCTGCCGTGCGACGCCGAAAATCTTTTCTACCGTGGAATTGACGGAGAGCACCATCTGCTCCTTATCCACCAGGATCATGCCCTCGACCATGCTCTCAAAGACAGAACGCAGCTGCTGGTTCTGAAACTGCAGATGCCTGATCTTCTCTTCGATATCCTGGGCCATTTGGTTTAACGTTCCGGCAAGCGACCCGATCTCGTCGCGCGAGTCATAATGGATGCGGTGAGCGAATTCCCCCTTTGCGAATCTGCGCGAAGCGTAGATGATCCGGGTGATCGGCCTGGCAATGGCGCTGGTGAGCAATACGACGATAGCCG
>JAQTMD010000046.1 GCA_028714595.1 Candidatus Omnitrophota bacterium | reverse complement strand
ATCCTCGGCGGCTGGGCGATCTGCGTCCTGAAGCTGGGTATTTCCTCGCGGCTGTACTGGAACATCACCTTTGATTCGCTGCTCTACAAGGACATCTTTACCGGTCTGGCAAAGACCGTGTTTTTCGGCATGATCATTGCCTGGGTCTCATGTTATGAGGCGTTTAACGTCGAAGGCGGGGCAGAGGGCGTCGGCAAGGCCACCACGCGCTCGGTGGTCACGTCCTTTATCCTGATCATCACCTGCGACTGTTTCTTTACCGCGTTGTTTTATTTCATTTTCCCGTGACGATGGACACTGAAAACGTAATAGAGCTGAAGAACATCTGCCGGTCGTTCAACTCGCACCGGGTCCTCAAAAACCTGAATCTGACGGTTAAACGCGGCTCGACGCTGGTGGTCATCGGCCGTTCGGGCTGCGGCAAGAGCGTCATGCTCAAGCACATCATCCGCCTGATCAGGCCCGACAGCGGCCAGGTCTTTGTCAACGGCCAGGATGTCTGGGAGTTCAAACGCAAGGAGATCGACGCGTTCCATAAGCGCATGAACATGGTCTTCCAGGGCGGGGCGCTGTTCGATTCCCTGACCGTGGGAGAGAACGTCGGTTTCGAGCTTATCGAGCACGAAAATGCCAGCGGCGACGGATTATACGAGCGCGTAGAGGAGTCGTTGTCCCTGGTGGGATTGTCCGGGATCGGCAACCTCATGCCCTCGGAGTTAAGCGGCGGCATGAAAAAGCGCGTGGCTTTGGCTCGCGCCATCTGCACGAAACCGGAGATCCTGCTCTACGACGAGCCGACCACCGGCGTCGACCCCATCACCGCAGATTCCATCAACGAGCTCATCCGCAGTTTGCACGACAGGTTAAAGGTCACCTCCATCGTGGTGACGCACGACATGAAGAGCGCTTATAAGATCGCCGACCGGATCGCCATGCTCTACCAGGGTCAGATCATCGCCCAGGGCACGCCGGAAGAGATCCAGAGCACCACGCACCCCATCGTACACCAGTTCATAAACGGCCTCGCTGAGGGTCCGATAACCGAAACAGTCGATCAATTCAGATAACGGAGGATCTATGGTCTTCGGAAAGAGCAGAGTCGAATTCAAGGTCGGTATCTTTGTTTTCATCGGTATCGTGATACTGTTCATCTTCGTGCTCCTGATCGGCGATTTCAAGAACACGATATCCGCCTATAAGGTCACGTTCGTCTTTAATTTCATCAACGGCGTCAAGGTCGGCGCGCCCGTGAAGTATGCCGGGGTAGATGTCGGTCAGATCCGGGAGATCAATATCGTCTCCGATACCGAAGAACACGCCACGCGGGTGGAGTTGATAGGCCTGGTACGCAAGAATATCAAGATACCCGCCGATTCCCAGGTCTGGATCAATACCCTGGGCCTCCTGGGAGAGAAATACGTGGATGTCATCCCGGGAAAGGACTACACCAGCTTCGTCCCGGAAAACGCGGTGATGGTCGGCAACAATCCCATGCCCATGCACGAGTTCGGAGAGCTGGCAAAGTCCATCGCCACAAAGCTCGACCAGAGCATGGACGACATCAAGGTACTGACGAATTCCATCGCCTCCTTCGCAAGGAACGTGGATGACGGCGTCACCCGGATAAAGAACAAGGAAGGCACGGTCGGTAAGCTTCTGTATGACGATACCCTCTACAACGAGCTTGAAAGCCTGGTCGCGGACATCAAAAAACACCCCTGGAAACTGTTCTCAAAGCCCAGAGAAAAGCCGGAACCGAAGCAGCCGAAAAAATAACTTTAAAAAGGTCGCACAGTCAGGCGGTCACACGTCACAAGTAAAAGCCGTTACTTGTGTCCTTGTGTTTTGTGCCCCGGTTACCCTGTCCAAGGCGCATTACTTTTATGACTAAGACCAAGACCATATATACCTGCCAGCACTGCGGTTACCAGTCGGCCAAATGGCTGGGCAGGTGCCCGGATTGCAGCAGCTGGAATTCGTTCGTTGAAGAAAATTATGCCGCACCGTCTTCGAGGACGAAAGAGCGGACGGCGCTCTACAGCGAAGAACCGGTGCTCTTGAGGGACGTGCAGGTCAAGGAGGCCGAGCGCATCAGGACGGATATCGCCGAACTCGACCGGGTTTTGGGCGGCGGTATCGTGAAAGGTTGCGTGGCCCTGATCGGCGGAGACCCGGGCATCGGCAAGTCCACGATCTCGCTGCAGATATCCAACCAGCTCACCAGGCAGGGCGCGACCGTCCTCTACGTCAGCGGCGAGGAGTCGGTATCCCAGACCAAATTACGGGCAACGCGCCTGGGCTCGACGCCGGAAAAAGGCAAGCTCTATATCGTCAATCAGACGGATATCTCGGCCGTCACCGAGTATATCAGGAAACTGAAGCCCGCGCTGGTGATCGTCGATTCCATCCAGGTGATGTTTGAGCCGTCGCTTGCCTCGTCGCCGGGCAGCGTCAGCCAGGTCAGGGAATGTTCGGGGATGCTGACGCAGCTTGCCAAGACCAGCGGGACCTCGATTTTCATCATCGGGCACGTCACCAAGGAAGGTACGATCGCAGGACCCCGCGTCCTGGAGCATATCGTGGACACGGTGCTCTATTTTGAGGGCGACCGTTTTTCGACCCACCGCATCCTGCGCGCGGTCAAGAACAGGTTCGGTTCTACCAACGAGATCGGCGTGTTCGAGATGACGCAGGAGGGTTTGAGGCAGGTGGATAATCCGTCGCAGATATTCCTTTCCGAGCGGCCGACGAACGCTTCGGGCTCGGTGGTGGTGCCGGTGCTGGAAGGCTCAAGACCCCTGCTGGTCGAGATCCAGGCGCTGGTAAGCCGCGCCGGGTTCGGCTATGCCCGCCGCAGGGCCGAGGGATTTGATTATAACCGGCTGGGCCTTCTGGTCGCGGTGCTGGAAAAGCGCATCGGCCTGTCGCTGGAGGCGGAAGATATTTTCGTCAACGTCGCCGGCGGCATCAAAGTCGAAGACCCGGCGGCCGACCTGGCAGTGGCGCTGGCAGTCGCGTCCGCCTTCCGGGAGCAGCCGGTACCGCAGGGAATGGCCGTCTTCGGAGAAGTGGGCCTGGCAGGGGAGATCCGCAGCATCGCCCAGACCGACGTACGCATCAACGAGGCCGAAAAACTCGGGTTTACGCAGTGTCTGGTGCCCCGGAACAATTTCAAGGGCATGGCAGCACGGAATAAGAAAATTGAGATCATCCCGGTCGCTACGCTGCAACAGGCGATCGACAGAGCCGCCGGCGGGGAAGCCGGAAAAAAATCTTAACGCTTTATACTTTATTTTTTAGGAGGTTGTCATGAACGTACTATCGGTCCGCATACTCTTCATCATCGCGAGCATCCTCATCGGTTACTACAGCGTCCCGCAGCGTTTTGTGGGCGCGGTGGTCTTCGGGATTGCCAGCGGCGTTATCATCCTGATCGAAAGCCTCATGAAGCGTGTTTCAGTGCGCGGGCTTTCCTCCACGGTCTTCGGGCTTATCCTGGGCCTGATCATGGCAAAGCTGGTCGGCGATGCCTTCAGCCTTGCCCAGCTGCCTCCCCAGACGCTGGCGAACGTCCAGGTGATCCTGACGCTCATTTTTTGTTACCTCGGCACTCTGATCGGCCTGCGGGGCAAGGACGAATTCAACCTGATCATCCCCTACGTGCGCCTGCGCAGGCAGGACCAGACGGAGGGGATCACGGTGGTGGACACCAGCGCCATCATCGACGGAAGGATCCTGGACATCCTGAAGACAAAGTTCCTTGAAGGCAAGGTCATCGTACCGCGGTTCGTGCTCAAAGAACTGCAGCAGATCGCCGATTCCACCGACCCCATAAAGCGCCAGCGCGGCCGCCGGGGCCTTGAGATACTCAACAATATCCAGAAAGAGACTGGTCTTGCCCTGTCTTTGCACGAGGACGAATTCCCCGAAGTCAGGGAAGTCGATGCAAAGCTGGTCAAGCTTGCCCAGCTTTTGCAGGCAAAAATCCTGACCGTGGATTTCAACCTGAACCACGTGGCGAGCTTCCAGGGCGTCAAGGTCTTGAACATCAATGAGCTGGCCAATGCCCTGAAGCCCGTGGTTTTTCCCGGCGAGCACATGCAGATAAAGCTTTTGAAGGAAGGCAAGGAGTATAACCAGGCAGTCGGTTATCTTGACGACGGAACGATGGTCGTGGTAGAAGAAGCCCGCAGGCTTATCGGTCAGGAGGTCAGGGTCTCGGTGACCTCGGTGCTGCAGACGCCGGCCGGTAGGATGATCTTTACCAAGGTCGTGAAGTAAAATGCGCGTGACCGCGATCGTGCTTGCCGCAGGAAAGGGAGAGCGTTTCGACGCAGCCGTACCGAAGCTCCTCGTGCGCATCGGCGGAAAGCCCCTTATCGCCTGGAGCCTCCGGCAGTTACAGCGCCATCGGGGAGTCGGCGATATCATCGTGGTCTCAAGTCCTTTTATAGCGGCACGCCTTGAGCGTCTGGTGAGGGCCTCGAGGTTTACTAAAGTACGCTCCATCGTGTTCGGCGGAGAACGCAGGCAGGATTCGGTCCTGCAGGGTCTCGGCGCCGTAGGACGGGAAAGCGGCATCGTCCTGGTCCACGACGGAGCGCGGCCGTTCGTCAGTCATGGAATGGTCACGTCGGTACTGAGCGCCGCCGCAAAGCATGGGGCGGCAGTCGTGGGAGTGCCGGTGAAAGCGACGATCAAAGAATCAAAGGGTGCCGGTCCGGTAGTGAAGCGCACGCTTGATAGAAGCAGGCTGTGGGAGATACAGACGCCGCAGGCATTCCGGAAGGCGGTCCTTGAAAGAGCGTTCCAGCGGTTCGGGAAGGTCGCGGTGACCGACGATGCCGGTCTGGTCGAAAAACTGGGTGTCGCGGTGCGCATCGTGCCCGGTCGCTATTCGAACATAAAGGTGACTACCCGGGAAGACGCGCAATTCGCCCGGGCATTGGTCAGAGAGGGGGCGGTATGAGCCAGACGCGGGTAGGCTTCGGTTACGACATCCACCGTCTGGTCGACGGACGTCCCTTGTTCGTGGGCGGGGTCGAGATCCCCTATGTCAAAGGGCTGCTCGGCCATTCCGACGGCGACGTGCTTTTGCACGCCATCTGCGATGCCTTATTAGGGGCGGCGGCGGGACTTGATGTCGGAGAATGCTTTCCGGACACCGACCCCGCCTACGAGGGCATCTCGAGCGTGAAGCTCCTTGAGCAGACCATTGCCAGGCTCAGGGAGAAGGGTTTTGCCGTCGGCAATATCGATGCCGTCGTGCTTGCGATGGAGCCGGATTTCAAGCCGTTCAAGAAGGCGATGCGCGAGGCGATCGGCAGGGTGCTCGGGATATCGGTTGACTCGGTCAATATAAAGGCCAAGACCAACAACGGCCTGGGCGACGTCGGCAAAAAAGAGGCGATCGCCGGTTACGCCGTTTGCGTTATAACCAAGGAGTAAAGCAATGATGCTCATCGTAAAGATTCTGCTGATCCTGGCGACCATCGGTATCATCAAGATGATCCTGATCCTGCTCCTTTTCAAGGAAGAAGTCAAGACCGCCCGGTCCAAAGACCCGGCTGCGCGCAGCGTCTGGGAGATACTGTTTTTATACCAGGGGCTGCACGCGTTGATCTGGTACCGCATTGCCCACGCGCTGTTCGCGCGGAAGCTGTTTTTTGCCGCCCGCATGATCAGCCAGCTCGCGCGCTTTACCACCGGCATCGAGATTCATCCGGGCGCGACAATCGGGAGGGACTTTTTTATCGACCACGGGATGGGCGTGGTGATCGGCGAGACCGCGGTCATCGGGGATAACGTGCTGCTGTACCAGGGCGTCACCCTCGGCGGCACGGGACTGGAAAAAGGAAAGCGGCATCCGACCGTCGGCAGTAACGTGGTCATCGGCGCGGGCGCGAAAGTCCTGGGCAATATCACCGTCGGGGACAACTCCTATATCGGCGCCAATGCCGTAGTCATCAAGGACGAGCCGCCGAACTCTACCATCGTCGGCGTCCCGGGCAGGGTCACCAGGCAGGACGGCAAAAAGATAGACGTCAGCCTCGACCATATCCACGTGCTCGACCCGCTCGTGCAGAACATCGAAGAGCTTCAGAAACGCATCGAGGACCTCGAAAAGAGAAAATAGATGGCAGTCCGGATCCATAATTCGCTCACCAAAAAGAAAGAAGAGTTTGCTCCGCTTGACCCGCCGAAGGTGAAGCTCTATTCCTGCGGGGTCACGGTCTATGACGACTGCCACATCGGCCATGCCCGCAGCCTCTACATCTTCGAAGTCATACGCCGCTACCTGCAGTTCCGCGGATTCGACGTGCGCTTCGTGCGCAATATCACGGACATCGACGATAAGATCATCAACCGCGCCAACGAGCTTACGGTTGACTGGAAAGAGCTTGTTGCGAAATATATCGGCCGTTATTACGAAGACCTGCAGTCTTTAGGCCTTGAGAAAGCAGATATCGAGCCGCGGGCAACCGAGAACATCCCGGATATGATCAAGCATATCGGGGTTTTGATCGAAAAAGGATTTGCCTACCAGACTGCGACCGGCGTGTACTTCAGTGTCAGAAAGTTCAAGGAGTATGGAAGGCTGTCGGGACAGGGCATCGAACAGATGTTGACCGGCGTGCGCAAAGACGCAGACGAGACAAAGGAAGACCCGCTTGATTTCGCGCTCTGGAAGACGTCAAAGCCGGCAGAGCCCTTTTGGCCCAGCCCGTGGGGAAACGGCAGGCCGGGCTGGCACATCGAATGCTCGGTGATGAGCGCCAAATACCTGAAATCCGAGACGCTGGACATCCACGCCGGCGGCAGAGATCTTATCTTTCCGCACCATGAGAACGAGATCGCCCAGGCAGAGGCGTTAACCGGCAAGCCATTTGCGAGATACTGGATCCATCACGGCCTCCTGACGATTGACGGCCAGAAGATGTCCAAGTCCCTGGGCAACTTCGTTACCATCAAGGATTTCCTGGCGAAGCATCACTATGCGGACGTATTGAAATTATTTTTTCTGTCTACGCATTATTCTCACCCGATAGATTATACGGATGATAAGATTAAAGAAGCGAAACAGGCGTTAGATAGAGTTATTAATTTCAACGAAGAAATAACAAGAAGGCTCTCGGGTCATCAATCAAAAACGAAACAAGCTACCATAAAAGAGATAGAAGAAATCAAAAATAATTTCATAGAGGCGATGGATGATGATTTTAATACTCCCAGAGGATTAGCCTCGATTTTTGATTTAGTGAGTTGTGCGAATAAAAATATTGAAAAGTTAGATTTTATCTATAATGCGCAAACCACTATAAAAGAATTATTGGGAATTTTCGGGATATCTTTAATGAAAATAGTCTATGTGGGAGTCAAGAATTTGGATGCGTCGGTCAATGTAATTCAGCCGGATATCATTATAAAAAACAAAGATGGGAGTGCGATAGTTATAGAGGTTAAGTTTATCGAAGCAAAAATTGCGGAGAGGAATGAGGCAAGGGAACACGCGAGATACAATCTTGCTGATGAAATAAGAAGAGAATTAGAGGAAAAAGGTATAATCTTGAAGGATACCAAAGACGGGACGACCTGGCGTCGAAAGTTGTAGGATTTTGCGGGATTCCGGATTTTAGGGTGTCTTGATTTGGCTCGAGCACGCCACCAATGGCGCGCGCAGAGCCAATCAAGACAGGCCCCCTAAAATCTGTCACCCGCAAAATTTTAGGAGATTGCATGAAAGGCAAGTTCATCACCTTCGAGGGCTCCGAGTGCTGCGGCAAGAGTACGCAGTCAAAGCTCCTCTATGAATACTTGAAGCGCAAGCGCCGCAAGGTCATCTTCCTGCGCGAGCCCGGCGGCACTGCCATCAGCGAGGCCATCCGGGGTTTGCTCCTTGATCCCGGGAACACGGCCATGGCCGGCGAAACAGAACTGCTGCTGTACATGGCCAGCCGCGCGCAAACCGTGCGCGAGGTCATCAAGCCTGCTCTGGAAAAAGGCGTCATCGTCGTCTGCGACCGCTTCCTGGATTCCACCGTCGTTTACCAGGGCTATGGGCTGGGCATGGACATCGGTCTTATCAGGAAGCTGGGTGCGTTCGCCACGCAGGGCATAACCCCGGATCTGACCATCCTGCTGGAGCTGCCGCTGCGCGACGCCCTGAATAATATCTGCAGAAAAAAGGACCGCATCGAGAACCGGTCGTTCGCCTACCACCGGCGCGTGAAGAACGGATACCTGTCATTGGCCAGGAAAGAGCCAAAACGCATCAAGATCGTCAGGCTTGCGGATGACAAATCGGAAACGCAAAAGGCGATCCGCCGGCTTGTGGAAGACATACTATAGCCATGGCATTCACAGACGTCTACGGCCACGCAGGGCCGATCGCGCAGCTTGAGAACAACATCCGGCAAGACCGGATCGCCGGCGCATACCTGTTCACCGGCCCCGGGGGCATCGGCAAATCGCTGGTGGCGATGAATTTCGCCAAGGCCCTGAATTGCCTCGAAAATTCGGGGGACGCCTGCGACAGTTGCCCGTCGTGTCTGGCTGTCGACGCCGGCCGCCATCCGGACGTGCACATTATCGACAAACAGAAACTTGATGCGGCGCGTCCCGAGTACGGCGCCGGCCCGGCAACGGCTGCGCAGCAAAGCCCTGCCGCCGGTGATGCCGCCAGGAAGAACAAAAGCCTTGAAATCAGGATAGAGGATATCCGCTGGCTGCAGCAGGAGATCTGTTTAAAGCCGTACCAGGCCAGGTACAAGGTCTTCATCATCAACGATGCGCATAACCTCAATGCCGAGTCTTCCAACGCTTTTCTGAAGACCCTGGAAGAACCGCCCCGCGCCAGCATCATCATCCTGGTCACCGATAAACCGCGGCTTTTATACCGTACTATCGTTTCGCGCTGCCAGACGGTCAAGTTCGCGGGCCTTTCGCGCGTCCTCATGGATGAAATCTTGCGCGAACGGCTTTCGCTGGATGAGCCGTCCCTGCGGTACCTGACCGCCTTTTACGAAGGCAGGGTGGGGCGCGCCCTGGGTTCCGGCGGTAAAGACATCATCGCCGAAAAGAACCGCGTGATCGACTTCTTTCTGACCGCGCCCAATCCGTCGGTCGAGCATTCGTTCATCCAGGACCGCCTTCAGCTCAAAAGCAGCCTCCAGGTCCTGGCAACATGGTTTCGGGATGTCTACCTGTGCAAGGCCGGTATCGCGGCACACGAGTGCGCCAACGCAGACCGCAGCCGGCTCCTCGAGCAGCAGGCTCAAAGCTATTCGTTCGCGCAGCTTGACGGCATCATGCAGACCTTGAGCGACGCACTCGGGTTTGCGGAGCATAATGTCAACACCAAGCTTCTGATCGGCACAGTCTTATTCACGATGCGAAGGTAATCACGACGAGGTCTGAATGGATAAAATCGTAAGTGTCAGATTGCGGGATACGGGGCAGAATTTCTTCTATAACTGCGGAGAGCTTGCGTGCAAAGAGGGCGACGTGGTCATCGTCGAACATGACCGGGGCCTGGATTACGGCCAGATCGTCTCCCTGAAAGTCGACGAGCAGGAGGCAAAGTCAAAACAGCCGATCAAGAGGATCGTGCGGCTGGCAAAAGAACAGGACCGCAAACAGATCGAGGACAACCGCGCGAAATCAAAAGACGCTTTCTCCACCTGCGCCAAGAAGATCGAAGAGCACAAGCTGGACATGAAGCTGGTGCAGGCGGAGTATTCGTTCGACCGCTCGAAGATCGTCTTTTATTTCACCTCCAACGGCCGGATCGATTTCCGCGAGCTGGTCAAGGACCTGGCAAAGATCTTCAAGGCCCGTATCGAGCTGCGCCAGATCGGGGTACGCGACGAGACGAAGTTTTTCGGCGGGTTCGGCCCCTGCGGCAGGGAGCTGTGCTGTTCGAAGTTCCTGACGGATTTCGAGCCGGTGACCATCAAGATGGCAAAAGAAGAGGGACTGCCGTTGAACCCGCCGAAGATCTCCGGGATCTGCGGGAGGCTGATGTGCTGCCTGAACTACGAGTACGAGACGTACAAAGTGCTTTCGAAAGGACTCCCCCGGGAAGGCGAACGGATCACCGTCAAAGAAGGCAAGGGCAAGGTTTTAAGCGTCAATGTCTTCAAGCGCACGGCAAACGTCGAGCTTGAGACCGGCGCGGTCATTGAAGTGAAGTATCAGGATACGGCTAAAAAGTGAAAGCCGATCGGGAGCTTTGAGCGCATGGCCGGTAAATTCTACATAACTACCCCGCTGTATTACATAAACGCGTCCCCGCATATCGGGCATTCCTATACGACGATCGCGGCGGATGCGACCGCCCGCTTCATGCGCCGCCGGCTCGGCGACGATAAGGTCTGGCTTTTGACCGGCACCGACGAGCACGGCCAGAAGATCCAGCGCGCGGCCGATGAAGCGGGTCTTGCGAC
>JAQTMD010000045.1:3109-10458 GCA_028714595.1 Candidatus Omnitrophota bacterium | reverse complement strand
CTGCATCCCAGACGAAGGCAGTCCATTTCTTGTCGAGAGGGTCAAGACGGACGCAGTGCTCGGTAAAGTCCGTAGCGCACAACCGGTTCCTGTCCACGATGCAGACCAGGTTATTCAATTGATGGTGGCCGGCGAACATCGCCGCCTCCCATACCGACCCTTCATGGCACTCCCCGTCGCCTAAAAGAACGAACGTCAAGAACGGCTTGCGGTCCAGCTTCGCGGCCAACGCGATACCCGCGGCCACGCCTAAGCCGTGTCCCAGCGACCCCGAGCTTATCTCGACCCCTGAAACGTCGTTCTGGAGATGTACGCCGAATATCCCGTCGGCCGAGCAAAACCTCCCCAGTTCCTTCCCGGGGAAATACCCCAGATCGGCCAGTATCGCGTACAGGAGCGGGCTTGCCTGGCCCTTGCTCAGGATGAACCTGTCGCGCCCGGGGTTTTGGGGATTGTCCTTATCCTGACGGATGATCCCCCCGTAATAGAGCGCCACTAATATCTCGACGGAAGAAAACGACGAAGTAACATGCCCGGTCCTGGCGCGCACGCACATATCGAGGATCTGATTACGGATATACTGCGCCTTGTCCGGTAATTCCTGCATCGGCAGTTTGACGGCCGCAGGCCCCTGCCCTCTTTCATTTTTCTTTTTCATCTTGAGCTCTCCGATACCCGGTGCTGTTTTACGCGCAATGCGCAAGCCGATCCGCATCGGGCGATGGCTGCTTTATAAAATTCCTCGTTACGGTCGACGACGGATTCCCAGTCATACGCAGTAACGCTCTCTTTCGCGCAACGGGCCATGGCTGTCCTCAGGCGCTCGTCCGTGAGCAGCATTGAAAGGCGCGACGCGAATTCGCCTTCTTCGAGCTCGCAGACAAAACCGTTGTGCCCGTCGCTGACCAGTTCCGTAGCGGCATTCTGCGGGTGGCTGACGCAGACGACCGGCAGCCCGCATGCCATGGCCTCGATCACGACGATGCCGAACCCCTCCCTCGTCGAAGGAAAGGCAAAGACCCTGGCAGCCTTCATAAGGGAGATAAGCTCTTCGTAACCCAGGCCGCTGCGTATTTCCACGTGCGTCGAGAGGCCGGTTTCCCGGATCAGCCGCCCGAGATTGTCTTTCTCGGGGCCTGCCCCGACGATAAGGCAGCGCAGTCCGGGCATATCAGCGGCCAGGCGGCCGACGACCCGGATGAGAAAATCCGCATGCTTGTCGCGGATCAGGCGCGCAACGAGCACGATATCATGCGCCTGCGCGGCATGCGCCGGTTTGACCCCGTCGATCAACTGCCGGTCAATGCCGTTGGGAATGCGCCGGATAAAGGCGCTGTCTTTGCCGCGGCTGGTCAGCGCCTGCCTGACCGCCTCCGAGTGCACGATGCTGCAGGGCGCTGCCGCGACCACGGCTGACTCGATGCAGCGCGCTATCCGGCCTTTGATCCTGCCGAGGTACGAATACCAGTAATCGCCCCAGACCTCCTGCCAGGTTATGACCAGGGGCACGCCCTTGAGCGCCGCATACGCCCTGACGGGGAAAAAAGGCAGGTACGGAAAGGCATTGCAGTCGATGACGTCAAAAGATTCGCGTTTCAGCGCCGCAAAGATCCTGCCCGTAAACGCCAGGACCTGGCGCAGGCTCCTGTTTCCGTCGCCGTCGTATAACGGCAGGTCGGCCGAAATGCAGTGGATGGTCACGCCCTCCCGCATTGAGACCCCCTGTCCCAGGCCGGGGTCCTTGCTGAAGATATGGACGTCGTGACCGCGCCGGCGCATACGAACGGCAAGCTCCCAGAACCGTTTTTCCGCGCCGCCGGTGAAGAACGGATAGATGCTGTCGTACACGTATGCGATTCTCATTACGGCTTGGGGTTGTTGCGCCTTAAAAGGGCTATCAATTCAAAGAACCTGCGGTTGAGGGTATGCAATACCAGCCCGATCACCAGGAACAGGAACGCGATGATCGCAAACGAAATGATTACTACGGCGTCCAGGAAGTTGGCTTCGCGGGGGCTGTAGTATACCTGCAGACCGTAGCCCAGGACCGCCGAAAACAGGACTACCGAGCAAAAACCGAACAATACCAGCGGCATCAGGTCCCTGATCAGCGCCATGAAAGTAGCCAGGATCAGGCAGCCGTCGCGTATGGGATGAAGCTTGGAAAGGCTCCCGTGCGGCCGCTCCTGGTAATCCACGTCGACCTCGACTACGCGCATGTTGCGGTAGAGCGACTGAAAGGTCATCTCCATCTCCACCTGGAACTCGTAGGTCAGGATGGGCACGGTCCGCACCCACTCCCGGCTCACGCAGCGGTAACCGGAGAGCACGTCCCCGATGGGGCGCATAAAGACAAAATTCAGGAGGCGGGAAAACAGGAAATTACCGATCCGGTTGAGCTTCTTCATCGCCGAATCAGAGACGAAGTTCCTGCGGCCGATGGCCATGTCCGCATCGTCCTCGGCGATCGGCTTGATGAGCGCGTGCACGTCTTTGGCGAAATACGTGTCGTCCGCGTCGACCATGACGAAGATATCCGCGTCGACCAGGTCGAACATCCTGCGCACGACATATCCCTTGCCCTGTCTTTTCACGGGTATGACCTGCGTCTTTTCGGAGCGCGCGATCTCGGCCGAGCGGTCGCGGGAATTATTGTCAAAGACGTAGACCGCGGCGCCGGGCAGCTGTTCCCGGAAATCGCGGATGACCTTGGCGATGGTCTTCTCTTCGTTAAAACAGGGGATCAAGACAGCGACCTTCATATCGATTCTCCTCGTATAGAGATACGACACCAATCCATCCTATTGGATTGAGTGCCGCGCTTTACTCCCAGAGCACCTCATAGACGCCGATCATGTCCTGGCCCTGGCGTTCCCGGGTGAACGGCTTGAAGCGCGCAGCGCCTTTGCCTTCCAGGAAATACAGACGTACGAACATGCTGCGCGCCAGCGGCTGGCTCATCAGTATCAGCTTATAGCTGTCATTGTTCTCCTGGATCAGGGCGGAGTAATTCAACGTGGCATTCTCGTATTTGAATTCTTCGATCCCGCCTGCGCCGGACTCCAGGAACAGGCTCTGGGGAACTCGGTAGCGCTCTTCGCGCGCCGAGTAGGCGTAGAGCGTCTTTTTGTCGGGGTTATAGATGAACCCGTTGTTGAACAGGACCACGTCTTCCTGCGATTTTTCCTGCATGGCGATCGCCGGGAACATGAAGCGGCCCGAGATCCAGTGATCGAGCTGGGCAGGCCCGACGAGGCGGGCCTCGTCGTACAAGCGTGCCGCCGCTTCGGCGTCCATGCCGAAGGAGACCAGGTCCGCGATACACTCCCGGCCGGACTTCGTTTGCACGGCGCGGGCAAGGTAGACTTTCACGAAATCCCAGTTGCCCAGGTACGAGATCGCCGGCATCTTTCCCAGCAGGGAAGGTTCCACGATAAAATAAGCCTTCTGAGGGGGCGTATCATACAGGATGTGCGCGACCTCCGCGGCCTCTGCGGGCTCCAGCTTCGACGCAAGCAGCCGCCTGCCTTCCTGCGGGTCCGCGAGGATGAGCTTGCGCACGAGGATCACGCTGGCAAAAGGATCGCGCAGGCGCCGTTCGATCAGATCATATGCCCTGTTGCCCCCGTTATTGAGCATGCGCAGGATCCCCACTGCCTCCTGCTCCGAATCGGTCAACAGCACGCGGGCCATCCAGAAGGCGCGGGGCGAATTCTGGCTCTGGCCGTCGAAAATGACCGGCCGCTCGGCCACGACCTTGAACCAGTCGCCGAAGTCCCACCAGGAATTGATGACCGAGCCTTTCGGCGTAAAATCCCGGATCCTGGTCAAAACCGAATACCAGCCGTCCTCCATGAGCGGCAGCGTTCCTATCGCCACCCGGTCGGCGGTCGAGATCATGGTCAGCACTGCAAAGACGACGACCGCCAGAAAGACCGGCACGCCGGCCTTCTTCCACGGCTTTTCCCCGATGAACGCATACGCCTGTTCAAACCCCCAGCCCAGGTATATGCCCATCGGGATCGCCAGGAACATGGTAAAGCGCACTCCCTTTGAGCAGAAAAAGAACATCACCATGAACCAGACCACGAGCATCACGGCAAGGTCGCGCTGGAAACCGGTATATCGTTTTATCCTCACGAACACCGCCAGCATGCTGACCAGGGAGGCAAGGAACAAAAGGACCCCGCCGACCGATTTGGCGATGCCTATGTAATCGACTTTTTTTAACTCTCCGACGGTGAAGAACACGTTCGGCCATACCGAGGCAGTGAGCGCATTGTTCAGGCGCAGCACGTCCCTGACCTGGGTCACCAGCACTTCAAAGGGCTGGAACCCGCTGAAAAGGATGACCCAGAAAATGCCGGCAGCAAGAAAGAGCGCCGGTATGAACAGGTGGCGCCGGACCTGGGAGGCGATCTCCTCCTTGTATTGGACGCGCTCGGCGATCAGGTTGGCGATCATCAACCCCTCGTAAGCGACCAGGATGAAGAATATGAACGACCAGCCGATCCACGTGGCGCAGAAGAGGCCGAGCCAGAACGCGGATGCCACGGCCCAGATGACGGTGCGCCGCGCGGTTGGAGCATGGTAAGCGCGCAGATATGCCCAGATGATAAGCACCGGGTAGATAAGGTTCAGGACATCCATGTCAAACCACCCGGCGCAGGAACGGGGGATAAAGATCGGCGACAGCCCGGCAAAGAGGCAGGCGATGATCGCCACGGTATTGCCGAAGTTGCGAAAACAGAACAGGTACAATATGCAGATAAAGAGCGCCACAAAGAACAGCGGCAAATAGAACAGAAAGGTAAAGATCGGCACGGGCACGACCGTTGAAAAGGCCTTATAGCAGAACCAGGAGAAATAGTAGAAGAAGTTGTTCCAGAGCATGGGGCTGCCGTCGGGGAACGACATGTACGTATCGAGCTGTTTGCCGTTTACTTTCTTGTCGCCGGGAAAGCCGTGGCGGTCGATGTTGGCCACGTAGCGCGCCCAGTGCCAGCAGTCGAGCTCCATGAGGTAGGTCTGTCCGTTCTTGTCCTGGAACCGGTCCTTGAGTTTGTCGTACTCAGCCAGCACTTCCTGGCGTATCCGGGAGCGGTTCTTCTTCCGGTGCTCGGCAAGCTCCCGGGCAAACAGCTTCTCTTTGGCAAAATTCGACAGCTGCGGGTTCTGTTCCTGAACCTGTTCGGCGATCGCGCGGCTCGTTCTTTCGCGGACTATTGATTCTGCCTCGTCTCTAAATTGCGGGAAGGTAATCGGATAGGTACGGAAGTAGATGTTCAGGGACAGGACCGCAAGCAAACAAATTGCCGGAGTGATGATCTTTTTCATATCTCCTTTGGGATAAAAAGGTTGTCCGTGTTTCCAACCATTATAACATTAATTCCATATTTTTCAACGGAATTGATGCGAAAACTCCCGCGAAGGCGCTTTAGGGTTACTTGATTGATACGGAAGGAAGCCGGATGGTGGTGTTCAGGGTGACAGCGGGATTGTCGGCTGTGTGGCAGGCGAGAGGTGCACCGTCAGGGTCCCAGCAGGTGGTGACCGTGACATCGAAGTAGTTGCGGCTGTTGGCGTAGTCCATGGTTGCCCTGAAGGCCGACACCCGGCGGGACAGCGTTTCTCTCGAAGCGGCCACGGGGCTTGCCGTCCCGGTAGAATTATCCACCAGCTGGAAGGAAAGGGTGTGGGTGTCCGAGCCGGCGCCGCAGTCATTCGTGCCGAAGCAGTAGTCCGTCCAATTATCGTTCAGGCCCCGGATGCCGTCGCCGTTGTCTATGAAGCCCCTGACCCGCCGGGAATTGGCGCCGGCTGCAGTGATGTTGATGGGCTCGGATTCGGAATCGCCGATCACGCCGATAAGCTGCTTGGTCATGTGCTCAAGGATCAACATCGCTTCGTTCTGCAGCTTGGCGCGGCGGTCGGAAGATACCAGGTGGTGGCGGCTGAACGTGTCGATGCTCATGAAACCCACGATCACCATCGCCAGCAGGACGATACTGATTAACAACTCTATGAGCGTTATGGCCTGTCTGTTATTGCAATTCATCCCAGGTGATATTGACCCTGACCTTGCGCATGCCGCCGCTGGTGGTGTTGGTGATGACATACCGTGCGGAATAGGTCACCCCGTCTATCATCCGCGGGCCGAACAGCGTCGAGTTCAAGTCCGAGCCGTTTACGGGGTTTCCCGCGCCGCGGTCAAGCAGCATGTTGTCGTTCAAAGTGGTATTATCCCAAGTGTCCTGCCTTACCTCGTTTTGCAGCGGGTCAAGGAAGACCTTTCCCAGTTCCCCGGCAGACACCTTGGAGCGGCTGTGGGCCACATAACTCCTGCTGACCACAAACACGTTCACAAGGCCGACCAGCACCAGCGCCAGGATCACCATGGCGATGACGATCTCAAGCATGCTGATACCGGCAGCATTCTTCTTCAGGACCATAGCTTCTCTCCCCTTTGCAATAACCGCTCTGTCTTCACCAGCCCCAGCAGTCGGATGTCCGCGGTTCTTCCAGGCTTATGTTGATGCCCCAGCACTTGGCGGCCTCGTTCACCCTTCTTGCCTTCCCCCTGAAATCTGCGCTGTTCGCATTCGTCACTTTGTATTCCCAGTAGCCTGTGCCGTTGGGCGGGGCAAGCGGCAGCGACAGCTTCAGCGCGTTATTGCACGCGGCGGCATCGGTACAGTTGACAAACGACCCCGTCTCCATGCGCATGACCCGCTCCGCGGCAAGGATCAGCTTGAGATTAGCCTGGGCCTCCTTTTCCACGGCGCCTTCCCGCTGCCTGCCGAACTGGGTAAGGGCCAGTGTGGACAGGATCGTGACAATCACCAGCACGATCAGCAGTTCAAGCAAGGTCAACGCGCGCTTCATGCAGCTATCCGGTTGATACGGTTAATATCCGAACGGGTTGGCCCACGTGTCTACGCCGCCCTGGGCATAATCAACCGTCAAATTGACTCTATTGGCATCTCTCCACGTGCTCTTTGCAGGCTGTGCTATGCAGCGTGTTGCCTGAAGCCGTGCCTGGCCGGTAGTGGGACGGGTAACGGCGTATGAAAAATGATGGGTGGCCCTGCACGCGGATGGCGTATCGTTGGCGGTTGTACCTATACTGAGATTGGCATCATCGCAGTTATTGGTATTGCCGTCTTCCATGAATTTCACCGCGCACATCTGGCGTAAATGGCCGAACACCTGTTTTACTTCGGCGCCGCGCGCCCGCTCGACCGTGGTCATGTACTGGGTCATTGCCAGCGTGGCCAGGATCGCGATGATGATGACGACGATCAGGATTTCCAACAGCGTAAAACCGCGTCTCATGCCTCCTCCTTTTT
>JAQTMD010000045.1:0-3099 GCA_028714595.1 Candidatus Omnitrophota bacterium | reverse complement strand
CTTTTTTTGTTGATGAATCCATGTCTCTTTAGAGCGCATTATAACCCACGGGAAATGCCTTGTCAATGCTTTTAACCTGCGCTGCCGACCTTCGAGATCTGGAAAATAGGCAGGAACATGCCGATGACCATGAGGCCGATGACCGAGCCCATGAAGATCAGTATGAACGGCTCGAAGAGCGATAAAAACCGCGCCAGAAACGTCTCCACATAGCTTTGATAGAAGGTATTGATGCGTTTGAACATCTGGGAAAGCTCGCCGATCTCCTCGCCCACGTGCACCATCTGCACCACCATCGGCTCAAAGAAACCGCTGCGCTCCAGCGGCTGGCTTAACGGCCTGCCTGCCCTGACGTCCTCCTTGATGCCGCGGATGATCTCCCCGATGACCACGGAACCGACGCTGGACTCGGTGATCTCCAGCGAATACAGGATGGGCACGCCGCTCTCGATCAGGGTGGACATCTCCGATGAAAAACGTTCGATGGCCATGGCCCGGAAAAACTCGCCGAACATCGGCAGCCTGAACAGGAACTCCTCAAAGGCCTTACGGCCTTCCTTGGTCTTGATATAGTTCATGAAAAAATAATACAGTCCTGCCAGGCCGATGACGATAAAGACAAAGGTCTTACGGATAAAAGTGCTCACGGCTATCAGCACGATCGTCGGGCCGGGAAGCTTGATATTGAAGCTCTTAAAGACCTCGGCAAAGGTAGGCACGATCTTGATGGTCAAGAACAACAGCGCCGCCATTGATGCGCCGAGCAGGATCGAAGGATAGATGAGGCTCGAGATGACTTTGCGTTTGAACTCGGCATTGCGCTCAAGGTACATGGCCAGGCGGTCCAGGACGATGGCCAGGTTTCCCGACGCCTCGCCGCTCTCCACCAGGTTCACCCAGAGGTCCGAAAAAACCGTAGGCTCTTTGGCCAGTGCTTCATGAAAGCTCAAGCCCGATTCCATGTGGTGCTTGAGGTTGCCGATGACCTTGTATAACTTCTGGCTGGCGACCTGGCGCGAAATGGTCTCAAGGCTCTTTAAGATGGTTACGCCGGCGCCCAAAAGCGTTGCCAGCTGGCGGCAGAAGAGCACCAGGTCGTTGCTGCGCACGCCGTAGTGTTTCTGCCCGCCCTGCGCGCCGATCCTCATCGGCGTTTCAGAGGGCCCGGCCGCGCCGGCAGAATCGCCTTCAGGATGCACCTCCAGCACGAGCAATTCCATGGCCTGCAGCCGGTTGATCACGTCCTCTTCGGTCAGGCCCTCAAGCGAACCGTTGACCTTCTTGCCGCTCCCGTCTCGCGCGATGTAGGCAAATTTAGCCATTATTCCACTCCCAGCGTGACCGAGATCGCCTCTTCCAGAGAAGTCAACCCCTGCTCGACCTTGTGCATCGCGGATTCGTACAGGGACTGCATCCCCGTAGCCCGGGCGACCTCGCGGATCTTCTGGAACGTCGCCCGCTGCGAGACCATCTCGCGGATCTCGGGGTTGACCAGCATGACTTCGGCGATGCTCATCCTTCCCCTGTACCCGAGGTGGTTGCACTTCGCGCAGCCTTTCGGTTTGTACAGGAGGTCGGCCTTAATCTTGTAATCGGCGACCTGCTTTTGCGTGGGTTCATACGCCTCTTTACAGTCGGAACAGAGCTTGCGCATCAGGCGCTGGCCCACCACGCACAACAGGGACGGCGTGATCAAATACGGCTCGACGCCGATGTCCATGAGGCGGTTGATCGCCGACGGCGCATCGTTGGTATGCAGGGTGCTCAAGACCAGGTGGCCGGTCAGCGCCGAACGGATGCAGATCTCGGCGGTCTCCATGTCGCGGACCTCGCCGACGAGCATGATGTCCGGGTCCTGGCGAAGGAAAGAACGCAGTGCATTGGCGAAGGTCAGGCCGATCTCGGGCTTTACCTGGACCTGGTTCAGGCCGTCCATCTTGTACTCGACCGGGTCTTCGATGGTGATGATGTTGCGGGTGGTATCCTTCATCTCGTTCAACATGGCGTACAAAGTCGTGGTCTTGCCGCTCCCGGTCGGGCCGGTCAGGAAAATGAGTCCGTATGAAGCGGACATGGCCCGGCGCATCTGCTCGAGCTGCTTGGGCTCAAAACCGAGCTGCCCCAGGTCAAGCACCACCGAGCCTTTATCCAGGATCCTTAAGACCGCCTTTTCGCCGTGGATGGTCGGGATGGTCGAGACGCGCAGGTCGATGGGCCGTTCGTCGATCTTGACCAGGATCGCGCCGTCCTGCGGCAGCCTTTTCTCGGCAATGTCCAGCTTGGCCAGGATCTTGATACGCGAAATGATGGCAAGGTGCAGGTGTTTTGCCGGCGGCGGTATCTCGTAGAGCTTGCCGTCGATGCGGTACCGCAGGGATATCCGGTCCTTGAACGGCTCGATGTGGATGTCCGACGCCCGTTCGTTGATCGCCTGCCTGATCACCAGGTCCACCAGTTTTACCACCGGCGCCTCTTCGGCCCGGGCGATGAGTTTATCGAGCGAGAGTTCCGACTCGATGGTCTCGACGGTCTCGATGGTATGCCCGCCTTCGCCGTCATAGGAGGCGTTCACCGCTTCTTTCAGCATCGCGGACTTTCCGTAGAACTCTTCGATGGCCCCGAGGATGTCGGCTTTGGTGGCGATGACCGGGTTGATCTCGCAGCCGGTCAGTTTGCGCAGGTTGTCCAGCAGCAAAAGGTCCAGCGGGTCGGACATGGCGACGGTGATGGATTTCAAGGTATGCGACAGGGGAAGGACGTAGTTCTTTATCGCGTATTCGTGGGGGATGAAATTCTCGAGTTTCTGCCCCATCGAGGGTTTGAGCATCCCGGTGCCGATGGTGAAATACGGGATGCCCAGCTGCTTGCCGAGGACGCGCACGATCTCTTCTTCCTTGACAAGGCCTAACTTGGTTATGACTTCTCCGAGCCGTCCGCCTTCCTGCCTCTGGACGCCGATCACCTTCTCGAGGTCAGCCTGGCTGAGGAGCCCTTCCTTAATTAAAAGCTCCCCCAGCTTCAGGTACTTTTCTTTGGCCATACGGGTTCTTCTCTCTTTCGAAGGTGTTGAGCATGTTCGCGACCGCCTGCCGCCTGTCG
>JAQTMD010000044.1 GCA_028714595.1 Candidatus Omnitrophota bacterium | reverse complement strand
CTGATCCCGCCATAGATAAGCGGTTTTTCGAACGCCGGGAACGGGTCTCCCAGGATGAGCGTGCGCGCGAGAAAAAATGCCGACCAGACGACCAGGAGCCAGCCAACGTCTGCCAGGGCCGACAACGACGGCAGTTTTAAAACCGTCCTCCACGAATGCGCGATGGACAACTGCAGCGCGCCGAGAAAAAAACAGAGCGTCTGCGCAAATTTCGCGTCATTCAGCACCGGGACAAGGCCGCGTATCCCCCGCACTGCCAGCCATTCCTGCCCGAAAAAGGTTCCGGTGAACACCCCCCACATGATCGCAGAACAGCTCAGCACATATAAAAGCGTTGTGGCCGCAGCGTGCCGCGTCCCCAATTTCTTGCGTAAAAAGAAACGCGTCAACAATAAATACGCCAGACCGTATCCTGCGTCTCCGATAAGTATGCCGAAAAAGATACTAAAAAAGACCAGAAAGGTCAGGCTGACGTCCATCTCCCGGTATCCCGGGATAATGCCCAGAAAGTCCAAGAGCGGGCGGATGACGGCGATCCAGCTCGGCTGACGCAATAAGGTCGGTACAGAGTCGTCCTCAGCCGGGTCTTCGATTAACAGGCCCCAGTCCTGACGCCTTGCTTCCCGCTGTACCAGTTCCACCCGGTCATGCGGCGCATAGCCTTTGATGTACCCCAGCGATCCTTCTAGTCCCATTCCGGTTACTGCCTGCTGGAACTCCAGCTCCTTCTTCAATGCGTCCCGCTGCGCACGGATGTCTGCATAATGGTCGGCGTGCCGGGCGAGGTCCTTCTTCAATGCCTTCTCGACCAACGCATCCTGCTCGAGCCGCTGGCGCATCGCGCCGAGGGAAGCTTTGGGCGGAGCGACTTCCCTGAAGGGAAGCTCTTTCTTTTCCCTGCTGACGACCACGCAATTGGCGGTGCCGCCGCGTACCGAAACCGCGCGTACGATACAACCGTCTGCCACGGCGCTGGCTTCCTTGACCGGGATCTGGTAGAATCTGATAAAAACGTTTTTGCGCGCGAGCGCATCAAGCGCATGAGGGTCGAAATCGCCCCACTGCTCCCATTCTGCGATCCTGCTTTTGAGCAGCCGCGAAAAGTCCGTCAACTGCTCCAGGCGTTTTGCCAGATCGATGATATGCCTGCAGGCAAGCTTCCAATCCGGAGCTGCTGTCTGCGCCAACCGCGCCTTGCCCTCGGAATACTGCGAAAGGATGTCCAGCGCCGACTCTGCAGCGGCGATATCCTCGGACAAAACCGTGATGTCTTTGCCCTGCGGAGGCTGCTGGTGCTCGACATGCATCACGCCGACCCGGCGCAGATGAGCCACGGCCTGGCGGGCCTCACGGGCAAGACATACCACCCAGATTTTCTTCATCGGTACGATCACAGCGCCGCTCCCGCCGTTTCCAGCTGTTCGATCTTGCGCTTGGCGGCCTTGCTTCTCCCTACGGCATTGGCCATCTGGTCGCCGATGTATATCTTGATCCTGCGGATCGCGTCTTCGGCCTCTGGGATTTTCACTTTTTCGAAAAGATTGACCCGTTGCGTGGTAATGCGCAGCTCTGTTTTTAGGATATCGATGGCTTTCTGGACTGTCTCGATCTCTTTGACAAGGCCTGCTAATTCCCGCAACGCCTCCAACGCATGGTCTACCCAGGCAGGAGTATAAAAAAAGTCATATTCTACATCCTGGAAGCGGGCCGCTTCAAACACCGGAACATCCACGCCGGCAATGTTTTTTGCGCTTACTTCAACGGAAACCGGCCTCACCCAATCTCGCAGCCCTTCCGGCGCTTCTACCAGCAATCCTGCCCAGGTTCCTGCGGCGCTCCTGCGCGCCTGGTACAGCCGCCTTTTCTCATCGAGCAGGGAATACCAGTGCACTATCTCCATCTGCAGCTGCTGCTTTTTTAACTGCAGGGTCGGCAGAAAACGCTCATACTGTTTGAGCGCATCGCGCTGCCGCTTTAATTCCCCCTTAGTAAGTTTTATCTTCGCCATATCCTAAAAAGCTATTTCGGCCAATACTGTTCGACGAGCGCCTTTTTGATCCCGGTCTCTTCGGGCTCAAAACACTCGGCCAGGATCTGCCAGCCTGTATCCAGCGCCCGCTCCAACGGGATATTGACTTCCAGCGACATAAGCTCTTTCTCAAACATCTTCCCGTATTTAAGCAGCTTCGTATCCCAGGCGCTCATCTGGAATCCCATCGCCTGTTTTTCCAGTGTCTCGCGGTAGCTGGCAAACAGCTGGATCGTGGTATCCATGATGGCGCGGTGGTCGGAACGGGTTGTGCCGTTTACCTGCTGCTTCAGGCGGGAAAGAGAACCAAACGGTTCTATGACTTTGTTTTTGAGGTAGAACTGGCCTTCGGTGATATAACCGGTGTTGTCCGGCACCGGATGCGTGACATCGTCGCCGGGCATGGTGGTCGCGGCAAGTATGGTGATGGAACCGGCGGTATCGAAATCAACCGCCTTCTCATACCGGGCAGCCAGCTGGCTGTAGAGGTCGCCGGGGTAGCCGCGGTTGGAAGGTACCTGCTCCATGGTGATGGCGATCTCTTTCAGCGCATCGGCGAAATTCGTCATATCCGAAAGGAGCACCAGGACGTTCTTGCCTTTGAGCGCAAAATCTTCGGCCACTGCCAGGGCTATATCCGGTACCAGGAGGCACTCCACCGTCGGATCTGCGGCGGTATGGATAAAAAAGATGGAGCGGGCAAGCGCCCCGTTTTCCTCCAGCGTGTCCCGGAAGAAAAGGTAATCGTCGTATTTTAATCCCATGCCGCCTAAAATGATGACGTCTACTTCTGCCTGGATGGCGATGCGGGCCAGGAGTTCGTTGTACGGCTCGCCGGCAATGGAAAAGATGGGCAGTTTCTGCGAGACGACCAGCGAATTGAATACATCGATCATGGGAATACCGGTGCGGACCATCTTGTTCGGGATAACGCGCTTGATGGGATTGACCGGCGGCCCGGCGATATCCGCAAGGTTTTCGGTCAAGACCGGCCCTTTGTCCAACGGCAGGCCGCTGCCGTTAAAGATCCTGCCCATGAGGTCATCGCCGGTGGCGACGCGCATGGGATGGCCCAGGAACCTGACCTTGTCGCCGGTTGAAACTCCTTTGCTGCCGGCAAAAACCTGCAGCGACACGCGCTCTCCGTCCAGCTTGATCACCTGCGCTAACGATACGCCTCGACCGGTCGTGATCTGGGCGATCTCATTGTAGCCTACGCCGTCAGCCTCGACCGTGATCACATCGCCGGCGATCTGGATGATATTGGAATAAACTTTATGCATGGCTTTTTTCTTTCGCCTTGCGCTTCTGTCCTAAGAGGAGCGATATCTCTGTCTCTGTCTTGCGGAATTCCTCGGAATCAAAAGGACACGAATTCCATCCCTTGAAAAGCTGGCGCAGTTGCTGGAAAAAGTGCAGCGCCTGTGATTTGTCTTCAAAAGAGAATTCCGTTTCGATGATGCCGCAGATGAAAGCGAAGACGTATTTCTGGCGCCCGGCAGGACAGGCTTCGTCTACGGCGTCAAAGGCGTTCTGCTGCAGATAGACAAAATCAAAGAATTCTCCCTTCAGGTAATCGATGTAATCTGCCAGCGCAGTGCCTTCTTCGCCGATGACCTTCATCATCTGCGCCACCTCATGGCTTTTGCGCAAAATGGCATGCCCTTTTTCCCGCTGCTCGGCAGGGATGACGCCGGGGTATTTGCTCCAGCTGATCAAAGGGTCGATGGCCGGGTACCGGCGCGCGTCAGAACGCTCGCGGGAAAGACCGTGGAAGGCGCCGACGACTTTCAAGGTCGCCTGGGTCACCGGCTCCTCGAAATTTCCGCCGGCAGGGCTGACCGTCCCGCCGATCGTCACCGAGGCAATGCGTCCGTCGTTCAGGCGCACGCATCCCGCCCGTTCATAGAAGGAGGCGATGCGCGATTCAAGATATGCCGGGAACGCCTCTTCACCGGGGATCTCTTCGAGCCTCCCGGACATCTCGCGCATTGCCTGCGCCCACCGGGAAGTAGAATCGGCTAAGAGCAGAACATTCAAGCCCATCTGGCGGTAGTATTCGGCGATGGTCACCGCAGTATACACGCTTGACTCCCGCGCTGCCACCGGCATGGAACTGGTATTGCAGATGATCACCGTGCGGTCGCTCAAAGGCCTTTGCGTGCGGGGGTCGATCAATCTCGGGAACGTCTTTAAGGTCTCCACGACCTCGCCTGCGCGCTCGCCGCAGGCAGCGATCACCACGACATCCACTTCCGCATGGCGGCTGGTAAGCTGCTGTAAGACGGTCTTGCCTGCGCCGAACGGCCCGGGAATACAGTAGGTGCCGCCCAGCGCCACGGGAAATAAGGAATCGATGAGGCGTATCCTGGTGACTAACGGCTGCTGCGGTTTTAATTTTTCCGCGTAGGCCTTGATGGGGATTTTGACCGGCCACTCCTGTTTAAGAAAGACATCCTGCTCTCCTCCGGCCCGATTGCGCAGCCGCGCGATCGGTTGTTTCATAGTATATTTGCCCGCCGGGGCGACAAAGACCACTTCCCATATCCCGGCAAGGCCGAACGGTACCATGATATGATGCGTGAATATCTTTTCCGGGACGCTGCCGAGCTTGTCGCCCGCGCGCACCTTATCCTGCGGCTTGGCAAGCGGCATGAATTCCCACTGCGCATCTTCGGTAAGCGAGTTCATGTACGCCCCGCGCTTTAAGAAGAATCCGTGCGCCTGCGCCAGCTCAGGGAGCGGGTTCTGCAGCCCGTCAAAGACCTGGCCCAGGAGCCCCGGGCCAAGGCTTACGGAAAGCAGCTCGCCGGTAAATTCCACGGCGTCGTTGATCGCAAGCCCCGCGGTGTTCTCAAAGACCTGGGTCTCGGCAACGTTACCGCGCACGCGGATGACCTCGGCCTTGAGCGCCTCATCTGCGTGCCGTACATACGCGACCTCGTTCTGAATGACTACGGAATCGGTCTGCACGCTCACCATGTTCCCGCTTACCTTGCTTACTTTTCCAATGCGTTTCTCGTGCATAGAATTTCCTTTGGTGCGTTAGACCAACGCCGCTTCAAGCAGGCGCTGTTTGTCTGCCTTGTCGACCCCTTCCCAGCGGAGCAGGATGCAAAGCTTGAGCGCATAGACGACCAGCGCATCCAGATCAAAGTAGTGGCCGAGGCTCAGCTCATCGAGTTTCTGCCAGCGCTCGCGGTCAAGAGACTTTTCGGACTCGACCAGCGACGGGATGCGGTGGCTGTTCAGGGCGATGTGATATAAAGACGGCTCTGTGCTTGCCCCCGAACGCAAGAACTTTTCGGGGTCTATCTTCTTGCGGCTGGCGCGGATCCTGGTCAGCTCGTTGCGCAGGCCTTTCTCAAATGCGATCCAGTGGGCCAGGGCGGCCCGGGCGGACTCTTGTTCAAGGAGATTATCCTGCGCGCACATGGCCAGCATCTCGAAATCTTCCGCCGGTATCAGGTCCCGGCACCGGGCAAGGAACTGTTCGAAATCAAAAGGCGGCCGCTGCCCGAACAGCAGCAGCGGGAGGCTGGGAATAAGATACGGGTACATCGAGGCCATCGTCAGCCTTTCGCGTCGAGCAGCTGCGCTATTTTCGGTTTAAGGCTTGCAGCCATGAATTCCACTAATGCCGTGTCGCTGAAATCAAACTGGGATTTACCCGCGTCAAAACTGATGATAAAACCCGCCTGCAACTCATTGGAGGCCTGCATGGTAATGCCGTGCTTGAGCTGGTCTTTGAGCTTCTGCATAAGATGCGCTTCCAGTTTCTCTTTGTCCTGCGGGCTCAAGGTGATGACCACCCTTGCTTTTTCAGGCGCGCCGTATTCCTTTATCAACGAGGTAATGATCTTACCCAGCTCCTCCTGGCTCAGCGCCGCCTGCAGCGAGCTGGCGATGATCCGCTGCAGCATGGCATTGATCTCTTTTTTCAACTCCAGGAGCATGTCCCTGCCGGCCTGCTTAAGACCTGCCTCGGAGTTTGCCTGCATGGTCCTGATCTTTTCTTCGGCCTCTTCGATCATGCGCGCTGCCTGCTCCTCGGCCCGGGCCACGATCGCATCTGCCTTTTGCTGCGCCTGGCGCAGGATCTCGCCAGCCTTTGCCTCGGCAGCCTGCACGCCTTCTTCCTGTATTTTACGGATGAGCTCTTTAATCTCTTCTGCCATATCGGCTCCTGCCCCACAAGGGGCACACCGGCGCAATCCTATAGCGCCGGGTGTGATAATGAGAGGTTAGAAAATGTTCTTCACCGCTTCAAGCGGGTTACGCGCTTCCAGTATCGGCCTTCCCACCACAATATAATTTGCTCCGGCGGCAAACGCCGCCTGCGCCGTGGCTACCCGTTTCTGGTCGCCTGCCACTGCGCCCTTGGGCCTGATGCCCGGCGTAACGATAATGAAACCTTTTCCGCAAGCCTTGCGTACCGCAGCTGCCTCATGCACAGAGCAGACCACGCCGTCTAACCCTGCCTGTTGTGCACCTCGCGCCCAGGCGACCACTGTTGCGCGGGTGCCCTTGACAGCCTTGTTGCTGGTAAGGACGGTCACGCCTAAAAGAAGCGGTTTTTTCATTTTTGTCTTTTCCGCCTCATCAGCTGCTGCGTGCGCCGCCGCCTGTAACATCTCTTTGCCGCCGGCAGCATGCAGCGTCAGCATCTTTACTTTCAGCCGCACTGCCTGCCGCACCGCACCCGCAACAGTGTTGGGAATGTCGTGGAATTTCAGATCCAGAAAGACTTCCGCGCCTTTTTGCCTGGCCAGTTCAATAACCCGCGGCCCGTATGCCGTAAAAAGCACGGGGCCGATCTTGTATATCGTGACCGCGGAACGCAATTGACGCATTATGGATTGCGCACGCTGCAGATCATTCACATCCAGAGCTACAATGATATTCTTTGTCTTTAGCATATTCGCACGCTGCCGACCAGTTCCTTGATGCTTTTGATCCCGTTCGATCTCAAGAATTTTTCGATACCCTCGATAATCTCACCGCTTGCTTTCGGGTTCACAAAATTCGCGGTTCCGATGCTGACCGCGGTTGCGCCGGCAAAGAAAAATTCCAGAGCGCTCTCCGTGTCGATAATGCCGCCCATGCCGATGATGGGGATTTTGACCTTCCGGTACACTTCCCAGACCATGCGCACCGCGACCGGCCGGATAGCCGGGCCGCTTAATCCTGCGACTCCCATGGCGATCCTGGGCTTACGGGTTTTCGTGTCGATGCTCATGCCCATGAGTGTATTGATCAAAGCCAGCGCGTCGCTGCCCGCATCCTCTGCCGCGCGCGCAATCTCCACAATATCCGTGACATTGGGCGACAATTTGGTAATCAGCGTCTTTTTCGTCGCTTTGCGCACCGACCTGACTGCTTCGTACGTAGACTTGGGGTCCTGCGAAACCAACCCCTTCACGTGCGCTCTGATATTAGGACAGGAGATATTCAGTTCGATTGCTGCAACATCGCGCACCCTTTCCAAACGCCGGGCAAGTGCGACGAATTCTTCGGGGTCGCCCTCAGAGGCAATGCTGACGATTACCGGGACTCCGGTTTTCTTCAGGACCGGCAGCTTCGTTGTGAGAAATTTCTCCAGGCCCGGATTCTCAAGGCCGATGGAATTCAGCATTCCGGCAGGGGTCTCGCAGGTACGGGGAGGCGGATTTCCCGAACGGGGCTTGACGGTGACGGTCTTGGAGACGACTGCGCCGAGCTTACGAAGATCCATAAAATCTTTGAATTCCCCGGCATAGCCGAAGGTGCCCGAGGCGACCATCACGGGATTTTTGAGTTTGAGTTTTCCGATTGTTACCGAAAGTTCAAGTGTCATGCCTTTGTAAAGATCATGCGCAGCGATATGGCCAGGAGGAAGACGCCGAACGCGCGCTTCAGGACAAGATCAGGGACCCGCTGAATGATATCAGCGCCGAGGAGCCCGCCCACAAAAAAGCCGATGCAGATAAAAGCCGCGATATCCAGCTTTACATGCCCGGCGTAGTAGTACCGCAGCGCTGCCAGGAGGCCGATAGGCGGGACCAGGATCGCCAGGGTGGTACCCTGCGCCTGATGCTGCGTCATGCCCAGCAAGTACACCAGTGCCGGGATAAGGAGCGTGCCTCCGCCGATACCGAACATGCCGCCGGCCACGCCAGCGACTAACCCAAGGGCTATATACACAAAAGGACTCATGACACCCTCCCTAGTCTGGCCGGCTGACCTCTCTTTGCCCCCAATCTAAGCGGATAGATTGGGGTGCGCCTCCTCTGCGCTAGAAGCTCGGCTCAAGGCACAGTATCTTCGTCTTGGCGAAATCCTTTAAGCCGCCCTGGATAAAACTCAAATTCGTCAGGTATTTCAGCTTAAACCAGGTCCAGAATTCCGACTTCGGCTCCATGTCAAAGTTCCACCGCACGTATTGATAGGCGAACTTGAGCGTGAACACCGCTAAAAGTGCAGAGACGAGCCACGCGTTCAAAGTCGCAATAAATATGCTGGCGATGATGCTGATCAGCGTTGCCGCGGCAAAAATATGCATGAGGTGGAAATTGCCGAAATATATAAACCCCTTGATCGGTGACGGCAGGTTCAGCACGGGGCAACCCTTGAGGTTCTGGAAAACGAGCTGCAGGACATTACGCTTGCAGTACTTCTGGACCAGGGGTATGTGCGCCTGGCCGTAGGTCACCCAGACTTTGCGCAGGGCCTTGAGGTCAGCGCGGTGCATGTGGTCGACTTTAGCCAGCGGCGCAAAATAGAACTTCCAGCCCTTGCTGCGGTGCTGGTAACTTAAATCCATGTCTTCACCGGTCGGCCGATCCCAGAACCGCGCACCCGCTTCCTTCATCGCCGAGCGTTTATAGGCCACGTTGCAGGTGCCAAAGAAATATCCTTTGTGGCCGACCACATCCACGGGCAGGGGATCCTTGGGGAAATCCGGGTAATACCCTTCCTTGATGAACCCGTAGCGCGGCGAGACCATGTTGAACCTGAAGTGCTGGCACCAGGCCTCGACCATGTTGTTCGGGTCGACCTTGAGGGTGAAGACTTCGCCGCCGACTGCGGCGATCTTGGGGTCGCGGAAAAAATGCTTGAGCATCTCGCTGATCCACTCTTTATTGGGAGCGCAATCGCCGTCGGTAAAGAACAGGTAATCGCCCTTGACGACTTCCAGGGCTTTGTTGCGCGCAAAACCGGGCGACGGGCAATTCGGTATCTCGACCAGCTTTATAAAAGGGTGCTTCTTCTGCCATTCTTTGATGATCGGTATAGTCCTATCGTTTGAACCGCCGTCAGCGATGACCCATTCCCATGAATCTCTGGGGTAGTCGACGTTCAACAGGTACTCGAACGATTTTTCTATGGTGCGCTCAAAATTCTTTACCGGGATGATGATGGAGATAAAAGGTGCCTTGGACATCGTTGTCCTCCTCACGTTGACCCGCCTTGGGGTGATTGTTGCTACAAAAGCTCCTCTATGTCAAACACCGGGCCTTCCTTACAGACCCGCTTGTAGCCGTGTTTTGTATTCATGGCGCAGCCAAGACAGGCGCCGATGCCGCAGGCCATGTGCGCTTCCAGAGAGACCTGCGCAGGGACCTTATCTTTCAGGCTGATCCCGCAAATCCGGCGAATCATGGGTTCCGGTCCGCAGGCATAGATAATTTGTCGATCAGGATTCGCCGTCCGCAGCTCTCTTTCAAGCAGCCCGGTTACTCTGCCATGGAAGCCGCGCGAACCGTCATCGGTAGCTATTGTAACACTAAATCCGGTTTTTTGAAACTCTTTTTCGCACAGCACCCCTGCGGCCGTCCTGCCTCCTATCAAAGCTAACCCTTTGCGGTTGCTTAATTTTTGCGCCAGAAAAACAAGCGGAGCAACCCCTATCCCTCCTGCAACGATTATCGGCCTGCGGCTTCCCAACCGCAGCGAAAACCCGTTTCCCAGCGGGCCGATCAACTCAACTGCATCTCGGGGTTTTTGTTTTGACAAAATCCGCGTGCCTGCGCCTTTAGTCTCGTAGAGGATCTCCAAGTCCGGCCCCTGCGCCGAATGGATACTGAACGGCCTGCGCAGGAACGGGGCATCCTCTCTCTTGACTTGAAGCATGACGAACTGCCCCGGCAGGGCTCTGCGGGCTATGGACGCCTCGCGCAGGCAGAGTTTAAAATAGGGCCCGGCGATACGCCGGTTACTGATGACGCGTGCGGTGAGCTGGACTGGCTTCATGTTTTCGCAGAAGAAAAAGTATCAGAAGTACATATGCCGCAAAAACGGATAGGACTCCCAGGGATTCCTGGAGCGGGAACATCCACCCGTGCAGGGCTATCTCTTCGCTGAACTCAATGGCAAAAACGAGGAACAAGACTATGGCGATGCTCATGGCCTCGCTCTTAAACCAGTGTAACTTAAGCGGCAGATACCTGAAGATATCCCCGCGTAAAAATAGCGGAAGCCTCGGGATAAGACGCGGCACCCGCTTCTG
>JAQTMD010000043.1 GCA_028714595.1 Candidatus Omnitrophota bacterium | reverse complement strand
GTCAAAATGCCGCTCAATAAGGCGCTCCAGGGGCCGGCTGCTGGCAAATGAATTATTAAAGGGGAAGCGTATCCGCGCAATATCTCTCGCCGAATACCTGGTGTAGAACTCTTTCAGCCTGTCGTCATAACCGCTCCCCAGAAAGGCTATGGGAGCGATGATCGCCCCGGTGCTTATGCCGGTGACGATCTTAAAGACCGGCCGCGTCCCGGCCTGCGACCATCCGCACAAGAGCCCTGCCCCGTACGCGCCGTTTGAGCCCCCTCCCGAAATAACAAGAACGGCATATTCCCTGCCGGCCCCGGGATTGGAGGCCGCCTCTTTTTCCTGCCCCAGCAGGGAGGCAAAATCCTTCTTGAAAGAATCGCTCGGGCAGCCGCTGAGCGCCCGGATGTCCTGCATCCCGAAGACCCGGGCACTGCTCAGGGACTCGAGCGGCACGGCGTGGCGGGCGCTTGCGCAGCCGGAAATTAAAAAAACGGTTATGGCGAACACATATAACCGCTTTTTTATTTCCGGACGCATAGGCATCAGATTCTTTTCATGGATTCCAACGATACAACAAGTAAGGATCAATACGGAAGTCTTATGTTGAAGGTCGTGCCTTCGCCGACCCGGCTCTCCACGGCTATGTCGCCTTTGTGGCTTTTGATGATACTATAAAACAAGGCCAGCCCCAGCCCGGTCCCTTCCCCGACATCCTTGGTCGTAAAATAAGGAGTAAACAGCTTGGGCATGTTCTCCGGGGAGATACCGATGCCGGTATCGGAGATCGCTATGGCCACGGCCTTATCTGCGGGGTCAAGGCTTGTCTTAACGGTGATAACGCCTCCTTCTTTCGACTTCTTCTCGATGGCCCACTTGGCATTGACGATCAAACCATAGATGACCTGCTGGAGCAATTGCTCATCTCCCTGGATCCGGGGCAGGTCCGGGGAAAATTCCTCCCGGAAGGTGATGTTGCCCAGTCCCAACTCGTGCCTGACCAGGTCAAGCGTCTTGCCGATGACTTCGTTTGCGGAGAGGGGGACTAAAATCCCTTTTGCCGTATGCGCGAATTCCAGCAGGGACTGGGTGATCTTTTTGCAGCGTAACGCCGAGTCCTCGGCAACCTTGCTCAACTCTTCGAACTCGCCGATGCTGAAATCTTTCTTTTCCTTTGCCTCCAGTTCGATCAACTGCAGATTGTTCAGGACCCCGGTCAGGGGATTATTGAGTTCATGCGCGACCCCGCTTGCCATCTGCCCCAGGGCCGACATTTTATTGCTCTGGAGCAACTGGGCCTGGGTCTCCTGCAGTTCTTTATACGCCCGTTTAAGCGACTCTTCCGCTTTTTTGCGCTCGGTGATGTCGCGGAAATACCAGACCCTGCCGTAGTATTTTCCGTCGGCGCCGCGCAGCGGCGAAGAGTACCTGTCGAAACATCTCCCGTCGGAAAATTCTATCTCATCCCTGCTCTTCTCATCCGCATGTTCGTAAAGATACGTGACTTTACGGCTGAACTCTTCCGGATCCTTCAACTGTTTCAAAGTGTATTCCAGTATCCTGATATCGTTATTTTCGTTTATAATATGCTCGGGTATTTTCCATAATTCGCTGAAACGTTTGTTCGTAAGGATAACGTGGCTCGCGCTGTCAACGGCCAATACCCCGTCAATGGACGTTTCCGCGCTGGACTCAAGGAGCATTGCCTTGAACGCCAGCTCCTCCTCTATCCGCTGGCGCTCGATAATGTCGCGCTCCAGTTTCCGGTTGGTCTGCTCCAGCTGTTCCATCTTCGTTTCCAGCTTGTGGATGAGCGTCTCGTTGTACTGTTTCAGAAAGGCAATCTCTTCTTTCTGCGGCGCTTCGCTCTGAACGCCGGCCGGCCCGGCAACGGACGGAGGCCGGACCCGGCCGATGATCTCCCTGATCTTTTGCACGAAGACATCCGGCTCCTGCGGCTTGGAGAGAAAATCCTCCGCGCCGAGATTGAGCGCGAATTCCCGGTCCCGTTCATCGGTATAGGTCGCGGTGTAGAAGATAAACGGGACATGCCGCAGGCGTTCGTCCTTCTTCCATTCACGGCACAAGGCGAACCCGTCCATCGACGGCATCAGGATGTCGCTGATGATAATGTCCGGCGGGGCCTGGCGCGCCTTGGCCAGGGCCTCGACCCCGTTGGCGCAGCTGACCACCTGGAAGCCGTTGCCCCCCAGCAGGACCTGCAGTTGATAAATGTTCTGCTCGTTATCATCCGCAATGAGAATGCTCATGGTTCGGTCCTTCCTTCCGGGAGATTGGCTTTCAGATATTGTTCGATCTGGCCGATAAACGTGTCGGGATTGATGGGTTTCTCGATGTAGCCGTTGCAGCCGGCCTCCAGGGTCCGCTCCCGGTCGCCGACCATCGCGTACGAAGTCACTGCTACGATGGGCACTGCCTTCAGGTCCGGGTTTTGTCTTAATTCGCGCGCCACGGCATAACCGTCCATCTGCGGCAGCTGGATGTCGAGGATAATCAAGTCGGGCAGGATCCGGGCGGCCGTTGCGATCCCTTCAGTACCGCTTCGGGCCGGAACCACCTTGTAACCCTTCTGTTCCAGTAGAAATGTCGCAAGGTAGAGGTTTTGTTCATTGTCTTCGATGAGAAGAATGGTGCGTGTCATGATTGCCTTTCCGGAGGGATCGGCAGCGTGAACCGGAACGTGCTGCCTTTGCCGCTTTCGCTCTCAACCGTGATCGTGCCGCCCAGCCGCTCAGCCAGCCGCTTGCAGATGGTCAGCCCCAGCCCGGTCCCTTCGTGCTGTCGCGTCAGGCCGGCGTCAAGCTGCTGGAAGGGTCGGAACAGCTTGCCCAGATCCTCGCGTTTGATGCCCGGGCCGGTGTCGGACACGGAAATGCGCAGCGCCCGAAGCGCAGCGTCCCGTGTGTCCGGCACGATCTCTGCGGTCAGCGTGACCTTGCCCTGGCCGGTAAACTTGATTGCGTTGCTCAGAAGATTCAGCAGAATCTGCTCCACGCGCCGCCGGTCGCTGGTAATCCGGCCCAGCTCCGGAGCTATCTGCGCGGTCAACTTCAACTGTTTCTTGTCGGCCAGCGGCATCATTGTTTGCACGACCTTTCGAACGGACTCGGGCACGTCAAAGGGCGCGTCAATGATCTCGAGCTGGCCGGCCTCGATCTTGGAGATATCCAGCACGTCATTGATAAGGGCCAACAGATGCTGCCCGCTTTCTTTGACCATGCCCAACTGCTTGGCCTGCTCCGTGTTCAACGGCCCGGCCAGGCCCTGCAACAGGAGGCCGGTGAAGCCGATGATGGAGTTAAGCGGCGTGCGCAACTCGTGCGACATCGTGGCCAGGAACGCGGACTTCAGACGATCGGCGGATTCGGCGCGGTCCTTGGCGATTGCCAGCATCCGCTCGATTTCCCGCCGCCGCGCTATTTCCTTATTGAGCCGGTAGGTCCAAAAGAGGATCGCGGCCAGAATGAGAGCCACCAGAGAGGCGATGCGAAGGCCGATACGCCAGACCACGCGCGGCTCAATGCCCGGCTTGTACTCCACCGCGACCCAGCGCTGTTCGATCGTCCGCTGTTCGTCCGGCGTTACCAGGTCCAGACCCTTGTTAAGGATCGTCGCCAGCTCGGGCCAGTCCCTGCGGACCGCGAAGTGGAGAGTTCCCAGCTCAGCAGAAGCCGGCGCAGCCACCTTCAGATTGATCAAATTGAGTTTCCGGATCCAGTAAGTGGCGGAGGCCAGATTGGTAACTACGGCTTCCGTCTTACCGGCCGACAGGGCCAACAGGCAATCTTCAAGCGACGCATACGTGATCGGTTTGATGGAACTATGCTCGCGTATGAAACCTTCATGCGTAGTCATCGCCTGAACCCCCACCCGCAGGGATTCGATATCATGCAGGCCCGAGACGAAAGGCATGTCGGCCCGCGTCACTATCACCCTTTGGTACCGGATATACGGTTTGGAAAAACCGCAAGCATGGACCGTTCTTTTGTAAAGCCCATGCATGGCAACATATCAATTCGGCCCTGTTGCATGCCGGCAACCGCATCGGACCTGGAAATATTCTCCGTCACCCGGAAGTTCAAACCCAGGCGTTCGCTGAACAGCCGGACATAATCGGAGGCGATCCCCCGGTATTCCCCCTTGTCGCCGCGGAACTCGAACGGATAGAACTCGGGATCGATGCCGAGGCGGATCTCGGGATGGTTCTGGATCCAGTCCCGCTCCTGCGGGGTAAGGACCGTTCTCCAGTTGGCCTGGCCCCGGTCGCCCTGCGCATAAAGCGTTCCATAGAGGTACGCGTCAATAGCCTTGTAGTAGAACGAGCGCTGGTCCTGTTTGAGCGCGCGCAGGCGCTTGTCCAAAAGCGGCGCCAGCCGTTTTCCCGACGGGGCGTCCTTGGTAAAGGCGAAGCGCAACTGGGACGGATTAAATTGCACGGGTGAACGGACCACGTTGTATTCTTTCTCGAAATAAGTCCCGAAAATGTTGTTGACCACCCCCACATCCGCTTCTCCCGCAGCCACGGCTTTGAGAACGTCACGATAAGACGAATACTCGACATAGTCGGCGATAATGTTAAATTGGCTCAAAAGCTCGCGAATGCTGGATTTCCCCGCGGAGTAAATACTGCCCTTCATCAAGGCGATCCGGCGCCCGGAGAGATCGGAAAAAGATTGCACTTTTACATCCGGCCGCGTATAGACTGCCGCCCAGCTGATCAGCACGGTTTCATCGTTGAAATCGTATTTCTCCTTGCGCTCGTCCGACAAGGCCACGTCCATCATCACGTCGATCCGTCCGCTTTCCAGACGATCCATGCATTCCTGCCAGGTGCCGTGACGGTATTCGAGCTGCCAGCCCTCCAGCCGCGCGATATGTTCCAGAAGGGCGGGAAAGAACCCGGTCACTTTTCCATCAGCCGTCGTATAAACTTTAGGCTGGTTCTCATAGGTTCCGACCCGGATAACCTCTTGCTGCCCGGGTCCTGCGTGCGCTTCCTGCCGCACGCAGGCAAATAAGCACAGGCCGCAGGCAGTTATCCGTATCGCTTGCCGCAGGATAGTGAGTCCTTGTCTCAACGTATGCCCCTGTTATTTATTTCGAAGCCCGTGAAAAATCGAACATCAGGCTGATATCAAACCCGAGTTCATTGTTGGATTTCCAAACTCCGCTCTTCAACACCCTTTCCCAGTAATGATAGCATCCGACCTTGACCGACTTACTAAGTTTTGCGCCAAGCCCCACAAAATAACGGTTCCGGTTCCAACGGTCGCTGTCCCGGTCAAGGCAATCTTCATAATACGTTTCCCAGGCCACCCAGGGATTTATCGCCCGCCTAGTCCATGCCCAGGGCGCCGTCAAACGCAGGCGATTGCGGTACCGGTAGTAGTTTTTCGTGTGTTCGAAATCCCGGTGTTCGACGCGGATCCGGTCTTCCACCTTCCACGCATCAAGTTTCTTACTGAACATGAAATCCGTCAACGGCCGGTGCTCGACATCCCAGTTATGGCTTCCGGCTTTGCGCGAATACAACTCCCTCCAGCCCATTCCCAGCTTGAACCAGTCCGTGAAACGGTAGGCGACCCATGGCATGAATTCAAGATCGTAGTATTCCGACATGTCATTCCTGTATTTACTCTCTACTTCCAGTTTCGCCTCCCAACGCGGTGACAACTTCGCCTGCACATCCTCAGGCAATAACAGGAGGGAATCAGCCCGGCTTGCCGGCGGGAAGGACAGCGTGACAATAAGGCAAAAAAACATCATCACTGCGCCCGGCCTTGCGATCATACATGCCCTCCCTTCATATACTATGCCTCTTGAGACCATAGAGCCTCTCTAAACAAAAAGACAACTCCCTGCACGAGAAGTTGTCCTCGGATTACGACCCCCGTATCCCCATAGCATTCCCCTCCCTGACCTGTGGTTATTATAGCACCATTTAAACAAAGAATCCATTCAAATAGGAAACGCCCCCTATTTTTCCAGTGACTTTTCGGCAAGCCAGACTACCGGCCGCAGCATTCCCTTGAGGACGAGCCTGAGCCGTTCCCGCTTCCGGATATATCGGGCAGCGGCCGGGCTGAGCCGGTAATACCAGCGCACAAAAGTTTGCCCCCATCTGTTTTTCAACAAACAATCATCCCTGAATCTTTCCAGGATCCGCTTTTCCCGGGCGTCGCCGTACACCACTGTGGCTATAAAACAGGCTCCGCCCCCGCCGCCGGAGCCTCCGGCTGACACTGTCGAAGCGCTGGAGGCATACTCGTATGCGCCGATATCAAAAAGGAGATCGTCGGGCCGCGCCCGGCCGTTTATGTCCCTGGTCACCACGGCATTCACGGCCTCGGTCCCCGCGTCCCTGCAGGGGGATGTGGATGTCAGGCTGTAATCATCGGTTGTCCGGTCGGTAAAAAGCGGATCGCCGTTTGCGGGATGCGCGTCGTCGCCTAAAGAGTACGTCCCCAGGCCGAAGTAGGCGTTGTAATCCACTGCGCTGCTGCCGCTGTAAGCCGGATCGATATAATAATACGCAGCGGCCCCGGAATCCATGTCCATGATATTATTGTAGACTTCGACGTCCATCATGACCAGGTCCGCGTAGCCGTCGGCATGTTCGTTTATGGTGAATGCCCGGGTGAGGGTGCCGGCGCAGGTATTGTTAAAGACTTTAGCCTTGCCGTTGGACAGGTATATTGCCGAGGAGCCCTGGGCAGCGTTGCCTGCGCCGATAATGACGTTGTTATACACCGAGACCACGGGTATCTCCGGGTCGATGGAGTAGGCGCTTACGTCTTCGAGCCCGACGGCCGGGGCGGGATGGGACGAGGCGTCTATGATGTTGTCGTGGACCGAAGAATCATCAATATATTCGGCTGCGCCGCAACCCGTAGGACCGCTCAAAAATAGAACGAGCGTGCCGTAATCCGCGTCGTTGTCGTAGATATGGTTCCAGCCGATCTCGACGCCGCCGTCGGACAGGCAGCCTTGCGCGTATACGGCGTGTGCGTCGTGGTCGTTGGTCGCTGCGCCGTGGATATCATTGCCGAGTATCTTGGCGGATTCTCCCAGGGTCCCGATGATCCCCGCAGCAAGCGCCGTTGTCCGGGTCAGCCCTTCGCAGTCGTTTCCGACGATACGCCAGCCGGTCCCGGCAGTGAAACAGGCGTTGTAGGCAGAGCAATCGAGCTTCGAGAAAGTGAACCATTTCGCCTCGTACGTCCCGCCCGGATACACGCGGAAATTGTAAGACGGGGAAACCGGACCCGGCGCGGAAAAAGAGACCGTCTCTGCGGGGTAAGCCGCGAACGCTATCGGAGCGGCCGCAGTGCCCTCGTTGCAGGCGCCGCCGTTTGCGATGGTCCTGAAACAGAAATTGGAAGTCCCCGCAACATCGCCGTACGTCTCGTTATAGGTCCCTGCCCGGAAATAGCCGATGTCGCCGGCGGCCATGGTAAGATACCAGTCGCCGGGCGCAAACGGGTCCGTGAACGTGCCGGTGCCTGTCCCGGCAGGAGTGATAAAATAGATATTTCCGCTCCTGACGGTAAACGGGATCCCGTTTGAAACCGTGTCGCCTACCTTGATGACGATATTGCCCGTTGCCGCAAGACTGCCGAGCTGGAAACACACCTTGGTATCCGACCACTCGGGATAATTGTCGACCAGGCCGTCTCCCACCGTCACGTAGGAACTGCCCCTGGCCGCGCCGAAGTTATTGCCCCAGATGGTTACGAATGCGCCTTTGTCGTTCTGGCCGCCGGAATTAGGACCTGAAGTCAGGTCGGAATAGAACAGTACGGGTGCGGCGGCATATGCGGAGGAAGAGATAAACAGCAGTGCGATCGCAATGAAAGGCTTTCTCATTTTTTATTGCCCGGCGGGGTCGGCCGCATTATCTTTTCCAGTGGCTGCTGGCTTCTTTGTAGGCCCCGAAGGAAGGCTTGGCGGAGAAATCGTTGCGGATAAGGCCGAAGTGATCGACGCCTGTCTTCCAGTGCCGGTTGGTGTCGCGGAAGAACGCCCAGAATATTTTTTCCACGTTCTCGTCTTTGAGCAATTCGGTATAGACCTGCCTGACCCAGCGGGCCTGCTCCTTCTCCGACGGGTTTTTTCCCATCCACCAGTTTGCCGCGCGGGAGGTCCGCCTGACGCCGGGCGCGCCGACCTCGGTGATCCATATCTTTTTGCCGCCGTCGCCGTTTCGCGCCATGACCTTGTGCGTCAGCTCAACGAACGCCTGTGCGCGCTTGACGGCAATCGGGTCTGCCGGCGATTCAAAAATATGCACGTTCATGACGTCGAAATAGCCCTGTGCGCCGGCGTCGTAAAGTTTATTTACTCCGGCAAGGCCGGCTGATAAGCCGCCGTTCAAGACGACGCAGGCGGGATCTTCCCTTTTAAGCGCCGTGTAGACGTCCTTGAGCAGCCCCGCATACGCCTGCAGTCCGTCCTGCGGCTCCCAGTAGGTGTGCGAATCAGGCTCGTTCCAGAGCTCCCAGTATTTTATTTTATCCTTGTACCTCGACACTACGGCCGTCGCATATTTTACGAATAAAGCGTTGTCCCTCGGAGGACAGTTCCAGCGGTTGCAGGCGGAGGCCCAGTCTGCGCTGTAGTCGAGCAGGCCCAGTATCTGGATGTTATGCCGATAAAGCAAATCTACAATGGCGTCGTATTTCGAGTAGTCAACGAGGCCTTCAGACGGCTCGATATCCTGCCAGAGGAAATCCATCCTCACGATACTGACCCCTGCCTCCTGCATCAGGTCGATCGTCTGAAGCCGGGTATCCGTGTCGGGATAGTGGAAATTATTCCAGTCATGATTCCAGTTCAAAAATTCCAAAACGCCGAACGGCGATTCACAGGTGTTTTGCCTTGTTTCAGCCATAAGCGCTCCCGGGTATAGGAACAGCAAAGCCAAGAATACGATGCGGGCCTTTTTACTCATGCGGTTTGTCCTCGATGTTGATGTAATCGTCGAACGAGATCGCCTCTCCCAGTTCCTGTTTCACCACCCGGATACGATCCGGGGTGTAGGGATGGGTCTTCAAATAATTCTTCGGACGGAGCGGCTTGCGGCGGTTTGCCTCCTGGAGTTTTTCCAGGAATGTGATCATGCCCTGAGGGTTGTAGCCGGCTGCCCTGGTGTAGCGGGCTCCCAGCTGGTCGGCCAGCAGTTCGTCTTCCCTGCCGTAACCGAGCATAAGCGTGGTGAAGGCCGCTTCTGAAGCTGCCGCGACCTCAGCCGTCCCTGCCACCGGGATGGTCAGGATCCTTCCCAGGGAATAGCCCATGATCGCCTGCAGTTTTTTGACGCTGTGCCGGGCAACGATATGGCCGACTTCGTGCGCCAGGACCGCAGCCAGTTCGTCGTCGCTGGCTACCTTATCCACCAGGCCCTTGTTCACGTACACGAAACCGCCGGGCAAAGACACGGCATTGACCTCATCATCCTCGAGCGCCTTAAAACTATAATCGATGTCCCTGCGGTCTGAGACGGCGGCGATCCTGGCGCCGATGCGCTGCACGCGGTCCTGGACCAGGGGGTCTTGCGCAAGCTTGTACTGCTTTTCCACTTCCCTGGTCATGGCCCGTCCGATATCGACTTCGCGTTCCGTCGAATAGTAATAGGTCTCCTGTTGCCCGGTGACCACGTTGTACTCGGTGGAGCAACCGATCACAGAAGACAGGAGGCCGCACAGACACAAGGACACAAGGACTACCTGGAAGACCCGGATGCCCATGTCCTTGAGCATGCGGTAGAGCCTGCGCACGGGAAGGCCCACGACATTATAAAAACACCCTTCGATACGCCGGATGAAAAATCCCCCCCTGCCCTGGATGTCGAAACTCCCTGCCTTGTCCAGGGGGCTGACGTACTTGAAATACGCGTCGATCTCTTTATCGGTAAGCGGGTCCATATAGATCTTGGTCTTTTCTGAAGCGACTTTGACCGTGCCGGAATCTTTATCGATCACGCAGACGCCGGAGTAGATCCACTGCGGCCTGCCGGAAAGCCGTTTCAACATCCGATGCGCATCGGCAAGATCCCTGGGTTTGCCGAAGACCTTCTTTCCGTCAACCACAATGGTGTCTGCGGCGATGACTATGCCGCTTCTGATGCGCGCTGCGGCTGCGCCGGCCTTGTGCCGGGCGTTGTCCTTCACCAACTGCGAAAAGGACTTACCCCGTACCGTTGCGCTTTCTTTTACGCGGCCGGGCAGGACCTCAAAATCCAGGCCGAAGAGCTCCAGCAGCTCTTTGCGCGCCTTGGAATCAGATGCCAGGTATATTTTTTTCTTCCCGCCCATAGACCTTTTCCTCAACCCCCGGGGTTCAACCCCCGGGGTTGTTTTGCGGAAGATTCGCCGGCGAGGTAGCCGGTTGAAAACGCCGCCTGCAGGTTAAACCCGCCGGTATCCGCGTCCACGTCGAGCATCTCGCCGCAGAAATAGAGTCCTTTGATGATGCGGGACTGCATGGTCCGCGGATCGACGTCTTTCGTGCTCACCCC
>JAQTMD010000042.1 GCA_028714595.1 Candidatus Omnitrophota bacterium | reverse complement strand
AGATGGCGTCGTGGACTTCCGAACCGAACCGGTCTGCATAGCCGAAACCCAGGCCGATCTCCACGCCTTTGATGCCGGGAATGGACATCACTGCGCCTGCCAGCCGCGCATCCAGCCTGCGGTCGGGCTGGACATAGCTGCCCAGACCCGCAGGCACGCCTCGCGCACAAACCTGAAATATGCCGCCGACCGTATCCTTTGCTTCCATTGCACGCCTGATCCTTTCCATACGCGCCTCGTGCGAGGCTGCGCCTGCGATGGAGGTCACGGTGCTGACAATGGATATCCCGAACTCCTTTAAAAACTGTTTGCATACCGCGCCAACCCCGACGGTGGCGGCAGTGCTGCGCGCAGACGCCCGCTCAAGGCAGTCGCGGATGTCGGAAAAACCGTATTTAAGGTAACCGGCAAGGTCGGCATGGCCTGGCCTGGGACAAGAGACCTTGTGCAGCCGCTCGATGCTGAAATCCCTGTTTTCGATCAGCACGGCAATGGGGCTGGCAATGGTCTTGCCGTTTTTCAAGCCGGAAAGGATCTGCGCCTTATCGTTTTCTATCTTCATGCGCTTGCCCCGACCGAATCCCATCTGCCGGCGTTGCAACTCCGCATTGATGAACGCGGCATCGATTTTTAAACCCGCAGGCATGCCTTCTAAGATAGCTATCAAGCCTTTCCCGTGCGACTCACCAGCAGTAAGAAAACGCAACATGCTCACCTCCGTTCAGGGACGGTTCTCATTTAGATCAAGAACTGTCCCTACTCTTTCCACAGGCCGCGGTTGTCCTCGCGCGCCTCGGCATATAACTGTTTGAATAAATCCACGTACTTGACGTTCGGCGGATAGGTCATAAGACTTGCATACCCCTGTTTGATGATTTCGGCGTTGACAAAGGTTCCATCGGGCAAATACACATAGGCAAGTAAACGGTCATACCGGTCATTCTTCTCCACGTCGAATTCCAGCCGCACCCGCTTTCCCTCGACGAGGTTCCTGGTAAAGGCAAACGATTTCTCTCCCATGGCCTTGATAGTGCGGATGTCCCGGCCCGAACGTTCGCTGTCCCGGTGCAATTTCCGGGATTCGTGTATCTCCGGCGTATCGATGCCGATCAAACGCACGCGCTCGCCGTTTTCCAGCACCAGCGTATCGCCGTCCACTGCTCGCGTCACCAGGATATCGTCATAGCTGAAGGTCTTGCCGAAAGGCACGCTGACTTTCCCCTTGCCCTCATAGCCGACATTACCCGAACAGCCTGCCAGGACCAGCGCCGTTGCCACAAGCAAGAATTTCATTTTCATGCCTCGTATCTCCTTTAACCCGCACCGGGTGCGGGGTTGATCTAGGGCTGTTTGGCGATGTAACCGCCCAGCACAGCCACATCTTCGGTACAGAAGATCATGCCGATACTGCGGTCAAACAGGATATTCGCATCAGGCCCGAACTCTTCGTCGCCTTTCCAGAGCTCCACGATCGCCGGCACGTTCTCAAATACCTCCAGCCGCACTGCAGCATCTGCCTGCTCCAGCTTTCTGCCGGGCAGCCGCTCCAGGCATGCATACAGCCCCTGCGGGTTTTTCCCGTATTTGCGGATGACCGGATCGATCGCGCGCTTTCTGAACGCCGGATAATAACTTTCTCCGCCGGCAACTTCCTTGAACGAGATCCACTCTCCGGTAACCTCGGGCAGGAATTTTAGTTTCTGGATAAGGTAATGCAGAACCAGGATCGCGGTCCAGTCCTTTGCCGGGGCATTGCAGGACAAGGAAATCACCCTGCCCTTTTCCACGTCCACGGCGTACTCGTCGTCAAAGAACCTGACCGACAATATCTTTGCCTGCGCCGAGCTGCTCAGTTGTTCCCATGCTTTTGCGATTGCAGCGTCGTAACTCATAGAATTTATTCTACTCTTTTTATTAGATAAATCAACGGTTTTACACTATAATAGAGTGGATGATTTACGACCGCTTTCAGCAGGAAGCAATCGACTGCATCAATCAGGGCCTCTCGGTGATCGTCTCGGCGCCGACCGGCGCAGGCAAGACCGCCATTGCCGAACACGTCATCGCCACTTCCCTCGAAATGAACCGCGGCGTGATCTACACCGCTCCGATCAAGGCCCTCTCCAACCAGAAATTCCGCGATTTCCAGCACCAGTTCAAGGAGAACATCGGCATCCTCACCGGCGACGTATCGCTGAATGCTTCCGCACCGGTCCTGATCATGACCACCGAGATATTCCGCAACAAGGTCCTGGACGAGCCCGACAGCCTTAAGAAATACTCCTGGATCATTTACGACGAGATCCACTACATCGACAACTATGAACGCGGCACGGTCTGGGAGGAATCGCTGATCTATCTGCCCAGGCACATGACCCACGTCGGCTTATCCGCGTCCATCCCCAACATCAAACAGCTTGCCGACTGGATCGAGACCATCCCCGCCAAGCCGGTGAAAGTGGTCATCGAAGACAAACGGCCCGTCCCCCTGCACTTTTTCTTCCAGTGCGGCAACCAGGTCGTGGACAAGATCCAGCATTTGCGCCGCAGCGCCGCTTCAAAACCAAACCGCCTGCACACGCTCGTCGACTATATCCGCCAGCATGAAGGCCTGCCCTGTATTTACTTTGTCTTCGGCCGCAAGCGCGCGGAAGACCTGGCCTGCGAGCTTTCCAGCTACAATTTCCTGAATAAAGAGGAACAGAAGACCATCGTGGACAAATTCAACGAACTGTGCCGTAAATATGAGCTGACCCATGAAAAAAGCGCAAGCCTGCTCTATCCTCTGGTCCAACGCGGCATTGCCTATCATCACGCCGGAATGCTGCCCACCTTAAAGGAAGTCATTGAGCAGCTCTTTACCAGCCGGCTGATCAAGGTCATCTTTACCACCGAGACCTTTGCCTTGGGGATCAACATGCCCAGCCGTTCGGTCATCTTCGACGACCTGCGCAAATATTACGGCAGATACATCCGGAAACTGAAGACGCGGGATTTTTACCAGATGGCGGGACGCGCAGGCAGGCGCGGTATTGACGACGAGGGTTTTGTCTATTGCCGGGTGAATCTCATGAAAATCCGTTCTGACGAGGTCAAAGAGGTCATCTACAACCTTCCGGAGCGGGTGAACAGCCAGTTCAACACCTCGTATGCGACGGTCCTGAACCTTTACGAGAAATACAAGGAAGACGTCACCCGGGTCTATCCGCTCACCTTCCACTACTACCAGACCAAGAAAAAGGAACAGGAAGAGGCGCTGCGGCTTTTGAACATGAAATTAAAGCTGCTGAAAGAGAACGACTTCATCGAAAAAGGCGCGCTCACGCCCAAGGGCCAGTTCGCCAAGGCCATCCACGGCTATGAGCTGGTGCTCTCGGAACTCTACGCCCGGAATATTTTTGAACAGCTTGACGAATTCGGGCTGGCAGTGGTGGCTGCGGCGTGCGTGTTCGAGCCCCGCAAAAACCAGACGCTCTTACACGTCTCCAAGAACACGCGCAGGATAAAGATGCTCTGCGAAGAGATATTCGAAGGGATAAAACAAAAAGAGGCCAAGGTACACATCTATCCCTTCAGCAAGGCGCCGTACTTCCACCTGTCCCTGGCCATGGAATACTGGCTGCGCGGCACCGAGTTCTCCAAGATCCTGGTGCACACCGATACCGACGAGGGCGAAGTAGTCAGGTATTTCCGCATGTCCATCCAGATCCTCAGAGAGATCTGGGCAAACCCCGTGTCGTCCTCGCTCCTCAAAGACCGCATCAAAGAAGCCATCCGCATGATCAACCGCGACGTGGTCGACGCCGAAAAGCAGCTGCGTGAAGGATAAAAAAGGGACGGTCCCGGTTGTGGCCGGAACCGTCCACTGAAAATCCTGCTTTTATACTCCGCGGACCCGCCGCTTAAACTATCCGGTCCGCCCGGGATTACGGATTGATCCCTGTCGAGGTCGCACCCCAACCTTGCACGATTTCCTTGTATTTGCCTGCGAGATCTATGGCGGCCTCGGCTGTTTGGCCCGCGGCGAAGTCCGAGAACGTCATCTTGCCCGCCTCAGGCCGCTCCTCGTTGTCATACTGGAATGAGTAAACGAACTTGCCGGTCAGATCCTTGTTACCCGCTTCATCCGTGCCTTCCTTCCAGAGCGTGAAGGTCGAGCCGCTGGAGCTCACCGTTGCGGTGACCCCCGAACCGCTCACGCTGGCCATGGTCTTGAGCCAACCTTCCAGAGAGGCAAGGTCAAGCGTTTCGAACTCCTTGGGATTGGCGATGCCAAGGATGTCTTTATACGGATCGCCTATGGTCTCATACTTGCCGTACGCGGGGTCTAATTTATCATTGAGCGCCTGCAATTGTTCGGCGGTAGCCGGCACGGCGGTATTACTCTGGCCGAAAATGTTACCCTGGGAATCCACCCATTGGTACTGGCCTGCCTTGACTTCTCCCTTATTGACGAGCTGGATGGTCTCGCCGGTATAGACGTTCTGATAGAGATCAGTGTTACCTTCAGAGCCGGTGTAGGTCCACTCGCTGGGATCTCCGGGAATCATCGATAGCAGCGCGGCCGCCTCCTGCGTCAGGGCGCCGCGGCCGGCCTCAAGGTCCGCGGCATACACCTGCAGGTTCCTGCTGGTCACATCAAAAGATTGAGTCGCCTGGTCATACCCCACGTCCAGGGCGCCCACGGAGCCGGAACCGACCTGCTGGTTGCCGTTCCTGATAGTATAGGAACCGTCTGAGAGGTCGATATCCCGTGCATCTCCGTTCGGCGAGTTGATGACCATGTGACCGGGGTCATACTGGCCGTTGACCGTGTTCTGCATGACGTCCGTGTTCCAGCCATGGCCGGAACCCACTACCATGTTGTTGTGGCCGGGATCGGTCTCGATAAAACCGCCTTGGCCGTCGCTGTAGAAATTGCGCGTTTCAGATATCTGCGTGCCGTCCACGTACTTGACCTGGGTGGCTAAGAGCTCTCCCTCTTTTGCCGTGACAGCGTTGATTCCGGTGGGGGTTATCACTGCGCCCTGTTCACCATAGCGCGTCACCCCTGAAAAATCCCGGTTGCCTGACGCGAAATTCGTAAAACTGGCAGGATTCGCTCCCTGATAATCGTAATTCCCTGCCTGATACCAAGACAGTTCAGTAGAATAATTAGCGTATGCGGGAGAACTCCGGCTGACGGACGACGCAAAGCTCGAAAAACTGTTCGCCATGCGTATCGAACTGGAAAATATGGCGGAGAGATTGCCGCTGTTCATAGCCCTGACGAAGCTGCCTATGTCGGCTGCAAGACTGCCGGAACCGCCGCTTGAACTGCTCCTGCTGCCGCTGCTGCTCCTGCTGCTACTACTGCCGCCAGACCATGACGGCGCCCCGCCGTTCCTGTTGCTGGAAGAGGATTGCGTCTTGCCCGCGCGCGAGGCAGCGCGCATCGCACTTGAGGAACTTAATCCGCTGGCGCCGCTGGGCCCGTAAGCAAATGTGCAGGTTGGTAAAATCATGGCGATAAAGAAAACCACAACGATCGCGACCCGTGCGGCCTTGTGACTCTTCATTCTGACCCCCTTGTTTTGCTCCCTCAGACCCCAAAATTAAAAGCCGGGTTACCTGATCTTGCTTCGGCAACCCGGCTGTCGAAAATTCAATAAAACGCGGACGAATAGATAACCGACCGTCCTTGTCGACCCGTGGCTTTGGCTTTATTAGCGTCCCTTTGTTGACACTAATAAAACCCTTTTCGGCAAAGATACTTGTCGCTGAAAAATCCTATTATCTCTGATTAAGCATAACCGATAGAAGGCTGACTTTCAAGGCTGAGTAGCTAACTTTTTTTTGAGTTTACATTGCGGATTTTCATGGAAGAAAGGTAATGCAGGAGGATCTTTTTGTGGTCAAAGGCGAATCCAAGCTGCTTGATCTCATCAGGCTTGATGCAGCGGATGCCGGCGGCGTCGCTTACTGCCCGGGGAGTCCCTTTTGCCCTGGCAGTAAAGACCGTGCTTACGGCATGGAAGCGCGGATCCCTGCCCGGCTCGGAATACGTATGGAACTGTTTTACTTCCTTAATATATAGACCGGTCTCTTCCCTGGCTTCGCGCGCAGCAGCCTGCTCCAGGCTTTCGCCGTAGTCCACAAAGCCGCCGGGCAGCGCCCAGCCAAAGGGCGGATTGCTGCGCTTGATGACCACGATACCTGCGGCAGTGCGGATAATCACATCAACGCACAGGAACGGGCTTGCCAGCTTATTCTCTATATAATCGATGTAGCCGAGGCCGTAATTCCGGAAGACCTCATACGTTCTTTTGTCCTGAGCGCAGATAATGACTTTGGCCGGTGATTTTTTGCCTTCATGGATCTGCCGGAAGACCTCCTGGGCAAAGATCTTAGCGGCTCCCCTGGCTTCGGTTTCAGACAGTCCTTTCGCAGAAGCCTCGAAGGCGATAGAACGCTGCGAGCCCCGTAAAGCCGCGGCCAGCGCCCTGCGATAGTATTGCCTGATGCTGTTCTCATCGACCGCAGCCGCTGCCTTGATTTTACGCCCCGCGTGCGCGCATCCGATGTCCTGCCTGACTATTGTTATCTCTGTTTTCCCGATCTTCATCTTTTCCCGTCCACAAAAAGTCTTACCGTGCGTCCGGTAACCCTTATTCCCCGATAATCTTGACCAGCACCCGCTTTCTGCGCCGGCCGTCGAACTCCCCGTAGAAGATCTGCTCCCACGGCCCGAAATCAAGCTTGCCTTTGGTAATGGCGACCACCGCTTCCCTGCCCATGATGGTGCGTTTCAGGTGCGCGTCTGCATTGTCCTCGCCGCTGTCATTGTGCCGGTATTTTTCTTTGCCGTACGGCGCGAACTTTTCCAGCCACCGGCTGAAATCGGCATGCAGCCCGCTTTCATCGTCATTGATGAAGACGCTGGCAGTGATGTGCATGGCATTGACCAGGCACAGACCTTCCTCGACGCCGCTTGCCGCCACCGCCTTTTCCACCTGCGGGGTGATATTGATGAATTCCTGGCGGTTCCTGGTGTTAAACCAGAGCTGCTCGGTGTATGACTTCATTCGGATTTTTCCAGAATAAGTCTTTTATGCTTCTGGTCGATCTTGAACGTGTAATTCCGCAAAAACGTCATCCCCAGCAGGCCGTCCTTGAGCTTGGGGTCGATGACGCTTTCGTCCATGATCGCGATCGGCACGTCAAGCGCTTCGACGCTGCCCAGGCGAATGCTCGCAAGTTTGGTGATCTTTGCCTGGCTTTTGGCGCCGTTGGCAGTGGTGAACTCCGCCTTGTCCTGAATGGCGTCAATGTCTATCCCCAGGTTCTGCGCCACGCTGTGCTTGATGGCGGTGTAGGCGGCTCCGGTGTCCAGATACAGCCTAACCGTGAGTTTTTTATTGAGAACGGCCTCGACCATGAACGAACCCCCCTCTTCGAAAAGCATTATCTCCTTGGGGCTTTTCGCCTCTTTCTTTCTTTCCTCTTCATAGCGCTTTTCGCGCTCGATCTTCTGCTTTTCCCATTTCTGGATAAGCGCGGCCTTCCCATCCTCGCCGACCTTCTCTATCCTGTTTATTTCCGACCGCTTGACCCCGATCTTCCCGAACCCGATCTCGATCTGGATGGAGTCCTCTTTTTCTTCGACGACGATCCCCTCGATCTTGCGTCCGTTGTTGAGATACACGACATCCGCCCCGGCGCAAGCGGCCAGGCCCGTCACGGCCGCAAGCGTCAAAAAACCTGTACGCATCATCGTTCTCATGCCCGCCTCATTTGTTTCTATAGATGCCGTCATACCCCTGCAGGGTCTCGGTGATCCGGGTAAACAAAAGCTGCACGACCCTGGCGTTCTGTTTGAGCTGTAAGCCGTGCGGGTTCTGCACGACAAGGACAAACTCGCTTTTTCCCGCGAATCCGGCGTCCCAGACGCCGGTCTGGGTGAACGCGCCCATGCGCAAAAGCGAGCTGCGCGGGAAGGCGATGCCGATAAGGTCATTGGGCAGCGTGACCGTCTCGTTGGTAACGATCTTATAGACGCCGGGCGCCAAGCCCCACCAGCCGAACTGGTCATCGGCATTCTCTTTGTGCGCGGAGATCTCTTTGCCGGGCGGAAGCACCCGCTGTTTGTTCGAGAAATCCAGCGCTCCCCGGCTGTCGAACTCAAAGACCTGCGCCGCAGTGAGGTCGAAACCGTTGGGGGTCAGCTGCGTCTCCAGGTTCCGGAAACCTTCAACGAGATGCCTGGTCTGGATGAGCTTGTGTATCTCTTCGCGGTTCAGCATGCGCTATCCTTCCAATTTTTGTATGAGCTCTTCGGGCAGCGGCTGCGGTTTGAAACCCCTGTCGATAAGAGCCAGCGTGGTCTTTGCCTCGACGACCACGGTGCCGTCTTCTCTTTTGACCACGTGCTCCAGATTCAGGCGCACGCCCCGCACGCGCGCGAGTTTCGTGGAAATATCCAGGATATCGCCGTAGCCTGCCGGGGCGCGGTAATCCACTTCCTGGTGCGCCACCACAAACAGCCTGTCGTGTTTAATCAATTCCCTGATATCGATGCCGCGTGCTTTCAGAAATTCCGTGCGCGCCTCTTCCAGGAATTGCAGGTAGGTAGCGTAATAGACGACTTTTCCGCAATCCGTGTGATGGTAGTAAATCCTGACCTTCATGCGCCCCTGCCTAATTTCGCCAGCATCTTCTGCTTTTCGTAAAACGGCAGCCGGGTCTTGGCGACCACGCGGCTGAAAAAACCGATCGTCTCGTCATAGGTCTTCCGGTCGACCGGGTAGGGCGTGGCGTCTTTGCCGCCGTGCGCGAACGAATAGCGCGCCGGGTCTTCGTACGAAGGCTCGGCGCCGTAGATAACTTCCGAGACAAGCGACAGCGCCCGCATGGTCTTGGGGCCGACGCCCTCCAGCGAAAGCAGCTGTTCGTAACTTTTCGGTTTTACGTCACAGACCTTGGTCAGTATCTTTTCAAGGTAAGCGCTCTTTGAGAAATCCTCTCCCAGGACCGGATGGCGCTTGAATTCTTTGTTCTCAAGGTGCAGGAAGGTCGCGGTCTGTTTTCCCGACGCAAGCGTGACCGTCTGCGAAAGCGGCGACGAAAATTTACGGATGATCTGGATGTCTTTCATGAGGCCCGTGTAGCTGCCCTGGACGAGCTCGGTCGAGACCGCGCGCGTCCTGGCGCTTTGCTGCGCCGTCAGGTCCAGGGTAGGGGCACGCACCTGGCTGGCGATGCCTGAGTGCGGCTCGCAGACAAGGTCGGTGATCTTCGCCGAGTACCAGTGGTAGCGGCGCGCGGTCTGGCTCCGGGTGTTCATTCCCTGCTGCACCACGGCCCAGCTTCCCGTCCTGGAAAAAAGAAAACTGTGATGGTATATCTGAAAGCCGTCCTGGACCAGGGCGCTGTCTACCTTGGCAGCCATCCTCGAATTATAGACCAGGTTATCCACGTGGGGCCCGGGGAGCGCCAAGGCGCTGCCCCAGTTCTGTATCTCGTCGGGAGTCTTGAGCGACGTCTTGCCTTTTCCGCCGCAGATGAAGATGCCGAATTGACGCTCGTTGCCGCGGATCGCCTCTTTTAAGGCGGCAGTCAGGATAGTGGTCAGGCCTGAGGCATTCCAGTCAAAAGCCAGCACCGTGCCCAGCGACTGGAACCAGACCGGGTCTGCGATGCGCCTGACGAATTCATCGGGGCCGTACTCTGCCACGATGACGTGGGTCATTTCCCTGCCCAGTTTTACCATGCGCTCGAACAGCCAGCGCGGGCACTTCCCGTAATCGAGGCCGAATGTGGCAATACCTTTCTGGATCATACTGTTATAGTATCATAACCGCCTGCCGCGGGCAACAGTTTAGCGCGACCGCCCCACTCCCGCACGGGGGCAGTATGCGCGTATCGAACAGCGGCTGCACCAGGGAGAGACCGGAAGGCAGATGTTCTGGCCGAAAGCGACCAGGAGGGTGTTGATCTCGATCCAGTATTTCCGGGAGAGCAGTTTTTCCAATGCGTGCTCTGTTTCCTCAGGGACTGCGGTCTTTACCCAGCCCAGACGGTTGGATATCCGGTGCACATGGGTATCCACGCAGACTGCCGGTATGCCGAAGCCCAGCCCCAGGACGAGGTTTGCGGTTTTTCTTCCCACGCCGTGCAGGGAAAGCAGTTCTTCCCGGGAATCCGGGACCTTTGCGTTAAAATCATCGATCAGCCTGCGGCAGATCGCGTGAATATTCTTTGCCTTGGTACGATAAAAACCGACGGGGTAGATGGTACGGGAAAGCCGCGCCAAGGGGATGGACAGCATCTGCTGCGGGGTGCGGGCAACGCGAAAGAGCCTTTTGCCGGCCTCGGCCGTGGTCGCGTCTTTGGTACGCAGGCTTAAGATGCAGGAGATAAGTACCAGGAAGGGGTCGCTCTGCCGCGCGACTCTGGTGACGATGGGTTCGACATAGGCCGGAGTCTGTTTGCGAAGAAGCGAGATTATTCTGACAATTCTGTCCATGGCAGGCGCAGCTGTCGTTTGTAG
>JAQTMD010000041.1 GCA_028714595.1 Candidatus Omnitrophota bacterium | reverse complement strand
ACCGCGGTGCGACTTCTTTTGGAAACAATGGAGCACATACAGCACATCGGAAAATTTCACCGTATAAACCGCGCGATAGGTATTACCGTCAAAGTTCTCAATAATCTCCAGGACTCCCGCTCCGCCAAAGCCTTTGAGCGGTTTGGCAGATACCGGCTTCTCCCCTCTTTGGGCCGTAAAGAGCGCGTAGCCGATATCCAGGCGCACTGCTTCCGGAAAACTCCTTATATCATCCCGGGAAGAACCTACAAAGATCAACCTTTTTACCATTCCCTCACACTTCAAATATACCATATTTGGTATATTTCGTCAAGGTTACTTTCTTGAAACCTCTCTCTCTAACCTTTTAGTTTAATGGACGTAAGAGGGGGCAAAATCTAACGGTTTTTTTTGATTTTAGCGGGTTGGACAGGGGTAGCGAATTCGGCAACGTTGGAGGATTGCGAGCGTGCAATCAGAACTTTTAGAGAGGCTTACAGAGCGAAAGTGAGGCGTAAACCGCAGCACACGGCGAAAAAGTTCGCACGCGGGCAACCGGAAACGTTGCCGGATGCGGGCTAGTCGTGCTCGAATTTTCTGAGGATGCCGAAAAGGTCCTGGCTGGAACCCGCCATCATGAACTCTTCGCGGAACTGGCGGTTGGTGAGAAGCCGGGACAGCGAGGCCAAAAGTTTGAGGTACACGGCGAGATCATCGGGCGTGGTGCCGATCAGGAAGATCAGGTTGACCTCCTGTCCGTCGAGCGACTGGAAATCCAGGCCGCCCCTGGAGCGGCCGAAAGCCACCACAATGCCGTCCACTGACTGCGTGGGCGCGTGCGGTATGGCCACGCGGTTGCCGATGCCGGTGGAGCCGAGGCGCTCCCGCTCCATGACGTGCTTTACAAAGTCGTTTTTGTCCTTTATCTTGCCCGAAGATTCAAGGACCTGGGTGAGTTCCTTGATGGCCTGCTCCTTATTATCGGCCTTCAGGTCCATGATGCAGAACTCGGGCCTCAAGAAATCGGTGACGCGCAACATCAGGCGATCTCCTTATATAAAGCCTCGACCATGGCCGGATTCTTGGAGATGATCACCGGGCACGGCGACTTGCGGAAGATGCGCTCTCCTTCGTCGATAAAAGTCTCTGCCCGGGAGGCGATCTCTCTCAATTCTCCCAGAACCAGGATGTCCGCGGGCAGCTCATGGGCAGTCCTGATGACCTCGTCGCTGATAGCGCCGCGCAAAAGAGAGGTCTCGCAAGGCACCTGCTTTGATTCCGCCATCTTTTTTATCCGTTCCAGGATCATGCCGCCCTGCTGCTCGAGGTCCTGTTCATAGGAGCGCGCTTCTGCCTCCACGAAGATACGGGTCTTCAAGAGCTCGCTCAGTACCTTGGTATCGATGACGAAAACAGCGATGAGGTTCGCCTGCAGCAGCCGCGACAGGCAGATGGCGTATTTCGCGGCTACGATAGTCTCCGCAGAGCCTGAAACCGAAAGAAGGATGTTCTTTATCACGCCCGCTCCTTATGACTGGCTGGTCTTGTGCTGCTTGATGAGCTTGAGCAGCGCAAACGCGTCGCGGGATTCCTCATCAAGCCTGTCTGCGATGTATTTGAACGCTGCCGAATAATACGGGATGTATATCTTCTCCAGGGCATTGACCTTGCGGATGGTCCGGCGCGCTTCTTCGGCAAGCCGCAAGAGGGTTATCTTTTTCTCTGCCAGCGCAGCCAGGGCCTTGAGGGCTTCCTTGAACTTTATCATCGCCTCATCCACGCTTAAGTTGACCTCGTACAGGCTGTAGTACGGCGGGTTCTCGCGCATGCGCAGGGAAATGACCGGCACGGTAACGCCCATGATGCGGCGCTGCGAAATGGAGATATCGCTCCGGATGTCCACGGAAAAGCTCAGCTCCTCGAGCCTGCGCGTGCCCACTGCGGCAACCGCGCGGTCAAGCAGCCGGTATGCCTCGGACAATGCCTGGTCAACCTGTTTCTGGCGCAGGTCGACGCTGTCGATGACGGAGGTCAACTCCTGCATGAGGATGCGGCGCTTCTCGTCGAGCAGCTCATACCCCTGCCGGGTCAATGACAGGTCGCGCTTTATCTTTAAAAGGTTGGTCTTGGTGGCCGGGATATTAACGTTCATCCGCAGCCCTCGGCCGGTAATGCTTGTCCACGTCTTCCTGTCTTATGCGCACTAATTCGTCGCGCGGCAACAGCGACAGCACGTCCCAGCCCAGGTCGAGCCCTTCCTCGAGCGTCCTGCGCTCGAAGTAACCCTGGGTCAGGAACCGTTTTTCGAATTCGTCCCCGAATTTCAGGTACTGGTGGTCAAGCGGCGAAAGCTCTTCTTCTCCGATGATGGAAGCCAGGGCCCGGATGTCCTTGACGTGGGCGTAGAACGAGAACAGCTGCGAGGAAAGCGAGGGATGGTCGTCGCGGGTCAGGCCTTTTCCGATGTTATCCTTCATAAGCCTGGACAAAGACGGCAGCCCTGCCACCGGCGGATAAATGCCGCGTGCGTGCAGCTCCCGCTCCAGTACGATCTGGCCTTCGGTGATATAGCCGGTAAGGTCGGGGATAGGATGCGTGATATCGTCGTTGGGCATGGTCAGGATGGGCAGCTGGGTGATGGAGCCGCCTGAGCCTTTGATCATGCCTGCGCGTTCGTAGATGCTGGCCAGGTCGCTGTAGAGATAGCCGGGATAGCCTTTGCGGGCGGGTATCTCGCCGCGCACCGTGGAAAGCTCGCGCAGGGCTTCGCAATAATTGGACATGTCGGTCATGATCACCAGAACGTGCATGTTCTTGCGGAATGCCAGGTATTCCGCGCAGGTAAGCGCAAAACGCGGGGTCAGGAGGCGCGCAATGGACGGCGCGTCGGCAAGGCTCAAGAATATGGCCACGCGGTCAAGCACGCCTGATTCCTCAAAACTCTTGATAAAGAAACGGGCGGTATCGTATTTGACGCCCATGGCCGCGAACACCACGCAGAAATTCTCTTCCTTGACCCGCGACTGGCGGGCTATTTGCGTCGCGATCATGTCGTGCGGCAGGCCGCTGCCGGAAAATATGGGCAGCTTCTGGCCCCGCACCAGCGTGTTCATCACGTCGATGGACGAGATGCCGGTCTCGATGATGTTCGAAGGGTAATCGCGCGCCGTGGGATTGATGGCCTGGCCGTTGACGTCGAGCAGCTCCTCGTACGGCGGCTTGGGCATGCCGTCCAGGGGATTGCCCAGGCCGTCGAACACCCGGCCGAGCAGCTCTTCGGTCACGCCGACTTTCAGGGCCTCTTCCTTGAACCTCACCCGGCAGTTGGAAAGCGAGATGCCGCCGGTGCCGCCCAGGACCTGCACCACGGCAAAGCCTTTGCCGACTTCCAGGGTCATGCCGGTCTTAGACCTGCCGTCGCGGTCGACGATCTCCACCACCTCGTTGTAGCCGACGTTGTGGATGTTGCGGATGACGAAGATCGGCCCTACGACTTCTTCCAGGCCCACATACTCGCGTAACGAATGTTCTTTCATCTTGTCCTTAGCTTAAAAATCCAGTTCAGCCAGCGCCTTTTCGACTTTCCGGGGCATCTGGGCAAGTTCTTCGAGCTGTGATTCGGAATACTGCTGGCGCATGCGCATGATCTCGGTATAGACCGGCAGGGCTTTGAGCTCCGCGACATTGATGCCTTTCCGGATGAGCATCTCGCCCTTACGGTAAAAAACGATGATGGTCGAAAGCATGAGGAACTGCTTGCGCGCCGAGGCATAGGTGTCGGTGGGGTCAAAGGCGACCTGCTGCAGGAAACCGTTCTTGAACAGCGAACAGACTTCCAGCACCAGCCGCTGCGACGGCGGCAAGACGTCCGCGCCCACCAGCTTGACCACCTGCAGGAGCCGCTGTTCTTTTTGCAGCAGCTCCATGATCACCAGGCGCAATTCCTGCCACTGCTTGTCCACGTGGGTATGCCACCAGTCCTTGATATCGTCCAAATATTCCGAATAGCTGTCCACCCAGCTGATCGAGGGATAATGGCGGGCGTTTGCCAGGTCGCGGTCCAGCGCCCAGAAGCAGCGGATAAAACGCTTGGTATGCGAGGTCACCGGCTCCGAGAAATCGCCGCCCTGCGGAGAGACCGCGGCAATGATGGTGATGGAGCCGCCTGCTCCGCCGAGGGTATCCACTTTCCCGGCGCGCTCGTAGAACTCCGCCAGGCGCGACGGCAAATATGCCGGGAATCCTTCCTCGAGCGGCATTTCTTCAAGGCGGCCGGAAAGCTCGCGCAAAGCCTCTGCCCAGCGCGACGTGGAATCGGCCATGAGCGCGACATTATAGCCCATGTCGCGGTAGTATTCTGCCATGGTAATACCGGTGTAGATCCTTGCCTCGCGCGCGGCGACAGGCATGTTCGAGGTATTGGCGATGAAAATGGTGCGCTCCGAAAGCGGGCGGTGCGTGCGCGGGTCTATCAATTTAGGGAAATTCAGCAGCACGTCGGTCATCTCATTGCCGCGCTCGCCGCAGCCCACGTAGATGACGATATCTGCGTCCGACCATTTGGCGACCTGGTGCTGGATAACGGTCTTGCCGGTGCCGAACCCGCCGGGAACGGCAACGCAGCCGCCTTTGGCTATCGGGAAGAGCGTATCAATGACGCGCTGCCCGGTCAACAGCGGTTCAGACACCGGGAGCCGCTGGCGATACGGCCGCGCCTTTCTTACCGGCCAGCGCTGCGACATGAACACGTCCTTTTCCTGCCCCGCGTCGATGACCGTGGCAATGCGGTCATTAAGGGTGTAGTCGCCTTCTTGGACTATCATGCCGATGGCCCCGCGAATATCGGGGGGAACAAGGATACGGTGCTTGACCAGAGGCGCTTCCTGGACTTCTCCGATTACCTGACCCGGCACAACACTGTCGCCGGATTTTACCACGGGCACAAAATGCCATCTGCGGGAATGGTCAAGCGGCGCGCTGTGCACGCCGCGGCCGATAAACACGCCTTCTTTCTGCCGGATCACGTCCAGCGGACGCTGGATGCCGTCGTAGATGGTGCCGAGCAGTCCGGGCCCCAGTTCGACCGAGAGCGGCCGGCCTTCGCTGTACACCGCGTCGCCGGCCTTCACCGAGGTGGTATCCTCATAGACCTGGATAAAGGCGCGGTCGTCCTTGAGGCGCACGACCTCGCCGATAAGGTGCTGCTCGCCGACCTCGACCATGTCGAGCATGCGCAGGGAGGATACGCCTTCCAACTCCACCACCGGACCGACCACCCTGAATACTTTTCCTGCGACATTTGCCATAGCTTGTTCCTACAATGAACCTTTGAGAAGCTCGCGCTCGATATCCGCCTTAGCGCGCTCAAGGCGCGTGAGAAATCTGTTATCGTACATCATCCTGCCGTCCGCCGAATACACGATGACGCCGATGTCCGTGAAATCCGAGCGGTGCAACTTGACGATCACCGTTCGCTTGGCAGCCTGCGAACAGCGCACCTCGATCTTTTTGATGAAGGCCTCGGTCAAAAGCCCCTCGTCGAGCGACGAGTAATAGACCTCGATGTGGGGTTCTTCGATCACGCCCAGACCCTCAAGTATCGCGTTCTCCAGGAATTGCGCATAGCCGTCGTTCCTTCTGTAGCCTTCAGCCTCGCGCTTGATCGATTCCAGCACGGTCTGCACGAATTTATCTTTCTCCGCCAGGACCAGCCGCTTCTTTTCCAGGGCCAGCGACGAAAGCACCTTTTCCTTTATCTTCTGGATGTCTCTGGCAAGACCGGAAAGCAGCGCGCTCTTTTTTTCCAGCGCAGCCTCGCGTGCCCGGGTAATGACCTTATCGCTGTCCGCAGCCGCACGCACGCGCACTGCCTCCACTTCGCGGTCCGCTTCCTGGCGTATCCGCGCGCAGATGACTTCTGCGTTCTCGCTATTGAGGTTGCCCGGTTTTTTATCGTTCATGTTATGCGCCGACCCCTGCCAGTTCCTTTAATAACTCCGCCGCACTTCCGTGCTTGCGCGTCTGGCCGCGCGAAGGGATCTCGATGATGAGCGGTATCGGAGAATCCTTGATGCTCACCTTGACCTCTTCCGGCACGAGAGCTGCCGCTTTTTCGGTCACCAGGATTATACCTGCGTCTTTCGTGGCCCGGGCCACGCGCAGCGCCTCGAGCGCTTCCTGGCGGGTGACCACTTCCAGCGTTTCGATGCCCACGAGCTTGAAGCCCGGGGCCGAATCCTTGTCCGCGATACAGAAAAACGTCATCAGACTTTTCCCAGTATCATGATGGCGATGATCAGACCGTAGATGGCGATACCTTCGGCAAGGCCGACGAAGATGAGCGTCCTTCCCGCCACTTCGGGTTTCTCGCTGATGGCCCCGACTGCTGCCGCGCCGACATAGGCAACGGCAATGCCGCCGGCAAGCGCGCTCAGGCCGGTGGCTATGGCCGCGGCCAGGAACGCGAACTTGGTCACTCCCGGGTCAACGACCTTTGCCGCTGCTTCCTGCGCCCTGGCAAGGCCCACGACTGAAAGCACTGCTACCGTCGCCAAAAGCACGAGTCCGCCAACCGCCAGCACCTTTCTTGTATTGCGCATCTGTTTCCTCCTCGTGTAGAGACACGACACCAAGCTCTCCTTATAGCTTGGGTGTCAATAATGACTCTGTCCGTTATACCGACAGCGGCTTGTACATGCGTTTGCCGCTGATGAAAAATTTTGAAAAGAACTCGTAGTAATTGAGCCTCAAGGACTGGATGCTCACGATCAGGCCTTCGAGCAGCACCACCAGGATATTGCCGAAGATGATGATCAGCCACGAGGCGACAACGCCCGTGCCGCTTGCGGGATTAGTCGCGCGCGAGAGCGTGAATATCGCCAGGAACAGGCCGGCGTGCGCCAGGGCAAAGGCAGCCACGCGGATGAACGACACCGTATTAGAGAGATACCCCATGAATATTTCGAGTATCCCTACCAGGCTCTCCATGACCGATTCCACGAAGCTGCCGTGCCTGCGGATAAAAAGGTTGTCGATCATGGGATAGAGAAATAATACCAGAAGCCCGCTAAAAATCAAGTACGAATATACCGGGTTGATCGCGCCCTTGCTGAAGAACACCTTGCTTACCAGCCCGATGGCCGCCCAGTACACCACGCCGCCGATCAGCCCTGCCTTGTCAAAGACCGCTTTGGCGTAATCGCGGTCTCTGAGGGCGTTGGTGATGTTCAGGACGATGCCGACGGTGATGAGGGCTATGCCGAACATGATGCCTGCCCGAAAGATACCCATGATGTCCTCCATGGGCTTGATCCACACCGACTCGAACTCGAAGCCGAAGCAGCTGCCGTAGAGAACGCCGAAGAGCATGGCGCTTGAGCCGCAGTACAGAAGCAGCGTCCCTGCCTGCCGGTTGACGATGATGCCGCGCCGTTTCTTGAGGAATTCCGCAGCGGGCTTCAGGACCATCGGAAGGCCTGCCAGCACCAGGACCGCGCCGTGGCCGATGTCGCCGAACATGGCGCCGAACATGACCAGGAAGCTGAACGCCACGAAGATCGTCGGATCGATCGTCCCATAGCGCGGTATGCCGTAGGCGTCGATGAGCATCTCGAACGGCTTGACCAGCGCCCCGTGCTGAAAACGCACCGGTACCTCTTCTTTCGGGATGCCGACTTCGTCAACGCTCTTGGCTTCGACATAGGCGCTGTCGGTGAGGGATTTTATCCTGCGGATGACGCCCTGTTTCTCGTCCTGCGGAACCCAGCCGGCAAAGACCGCGGTCTTGTCGGTGGTGCAGGAGAACCGCTTTGCCTCCAACAGAGATTTCTTGAGGTTGATATATGAATACGTTGCCGAGAGGTCATCGTAATGCTGCCTGCCCAGGCCTTTTATCTTTTCTTCCGCCGCTGCCATGGCCTTGCGGTTCTCCTGTATCCTGGCTGCGAGGTGGCGCTGCGATTCGCGGGAAAGCTGTTCCGATTCTTTCGGAAGCTCTATCTCCTCCCAGGCCACGTCGTCAAGCACTTTCTGGATGAGCGCCTTGTCCCTGCGCAGACCGATGAAGAGGCAGAGGATTACCGGGCCATCCTTGCGGAACGGATAGACCACGTGGGGTATTCCCTGCATGCTGCGCTCAAGCACTGCCAGGTTCTTTTCGTCCACCCTGCCCGTCGAGACCTGCAGGAACGAATACATGGAGCCGCGCTGGATGGGCAGGGGGAAATAATCCCTGACCTGCGAGAGGATGGCGCGGTTGGTATTCATCTCCTCCTGCACCTGCGCCTTTTCCTGGAGCAGCGGTTCCAGGCTCGCCTCAAGGTTGTTCAACCGCGCCTCTATCTCGTCGTACGATGAACTTGCCATGTCTTTTCCGTACGACGCAGCCGGCTGCAGTTTCATCTTGCGCAGCAGGTCCCGCACCTTTGTCTGCAGGCCTTCGAGCTCCTGGCTCTCCTTTTCTATCTGGGAGGGCGTCAAGCCCTTGATCTTCTCTTCGATGCTGCGGATGTCCACGGGGTGGAACGAGCCGAGCGAGAGCAGTTCGTGCGCGACATCCTCCGCGTGCTCGCGCAGGACCACGAAACTCACCAACTCCATGGGACTGGGTGTTATCATGCGTTCAAAAGCGGTTCAAACTCCGATTTCTTGAGGCCGAACCTCTTGGCGTTGAACAGCGAGATGATGTTCCTGGTCTCCTGGTGTTTCAGGAACAGGTAGCCGATCACCGTACCGATGGTAAAAGGAAAACCCGAAAGCGCCTTTTTTATCTCGCGGGAGAGGAAGTCGTAAAGGAAATTCTCGATGAGCAGCACGTTGTCTTCCACCAGATTCTTCAATCCGGCGTACGGCCCCAATGCCACGCTCTCCACGACCTTGGCCAGCCCGTCGGAGGCGTAAAACTCGCGCACCTTGTCCTTGGTGACCCAGGTCCCGCCCGGCAGCACTCCCTCGAGCATCTCGCCCATGCCCAGGGCGTAATACTTGCGCAGGCGGATGAGCCAGTTGATGTTCTCGATGTCCACTGCCACGCCCAAAATCCGCCGGGCGATCTTTTTGTCCTGCGGGGAGAGACCGTCGATGCACTTCCCGAGCCTGGTGTAGTAATCCATGTCCAGCGCCGATTCCAGATAAAAGACCGAACCCCGCTCTTTGAATTTGTCCCGCGCGCCCATCAGCGGCTTTTTATAGGGGGTATCGTCGAGCAAAAGGATTATCTCTTCTATGGTGGCGGCGGTCAGGATCTTTTTGACGGGGAGCGGACGAACTATCTCTTCGGCGATGATATAATCGTCCGCGGGTACCGCGGCCTTTTTGTGCCAGATGCGCAGGATGACTTTGAGCTCCTCTACTTCATACCGCTCCAGGAGCAGGGCTGCCAGCGCTTTCTCCCTGCGGGAAGAAAGCGCGTCATGGACTTTCCGGTAGATGGCGATATCCTGTCGCAGCAGGTCTTTCTCCACCTTCTTCAGGTTATAGTCCTCAAGGTCAAGCTGCTCCACGAGTGAGCGATAAACGGTCTTCTTCAGGCCTTCGCATAGCTCATAGATGTCCTTCGTATCCGCCAGAGACGAAAGCTCCGACGGCTCAATCAGATACGAAAGCATTGCCCTGATCTTGGCGTTGGCAAACGAGTATTTGGCGAGTTCGCGCATCTTACTCTGGTATGTGGGTGATGGAAAGGAAAAACTTGTGGGCGAGTGCGGGAATATCCCGGGCTTTCTCGTCGCGCCTGGAAGCAACGCCGTCCTGGGTTTCTTTGAGCGCCTTTTCCTTCTCGGCGGCAAACTGCCGCTGCGCTTCCTGTTTGCGGGCCTCGGCTTCGGCCTGGGCATCCGCGACGGCCTTCTCGACCAGGAACTGCGCCTGGTCGTTGGCGGCGCGCAGCGCCTCCTGGCTTTGCTTGCGGGCTGCCTCGATGCGTTTGCGCGCCTCTTCTTCTTCCCGCAGTATTTTATCGACTATCTCTTTCATGGGCCGGGTGTTAGCGAATAGTGCGTCGGGTTCGCTGTGCAGTTCTGAAAGGTTATAATAGTCCATATTATATCGCTCGCCCTCCGGGGTGTCCAATACTTTTTGTACCCTGTCCCCGGATTTTGCGGGTCCTGCCGGGTGAGCGGGTCCTGGGTTGAGCAAGCTTCGCATCACCGCTCGGATTTCCCCAGCGCGGAAATCCTCGCTCGGTGATTTTTCTCGCTCTCGCCTCCCTTATGGACTCGCGGGCGAACCATGCCCGCTCGAAAAATCCACGTGCTGCTCATCCCGCTCAACCCACCCGCTCACACCATCATCCGCAAAATCCGGGGACGCAACGACGTACTGGAGGAATTCGGGGCGCTGGTTTTTGAGGATAGGCCGTCGTAAGAACGCCCGAGGGGCTTGTGAGCGTGCATTAGAAAAATTTTGCCAAAAGTCTGCAAGGTTTTACGCCGAGGGAGTGCAGGAACTGACGCGCACAGAACATTAATCTAAGAATTCCTGCAACGGACGAGGCGTAAACCGTAGCAGACGGCAAAATTTTTCAGCACGCGGAAAACCCTTGAGCGCTCTCGCGATTCTCCGCTTACGACTGGTTGGCCAGACGCTTGGCCTGCGCTTCTTCGTAGATCTTCTGGGCGAT
>JAQTMD010000040.1 GCA_028714595.1 Candidatus Omnitrophota bacterium | reverse complement strand
CGGGCAATCCAGACCAGAGGCTTCAGAAGCATGCGCGTCGCCTGCCGCGCCCACGGCCTTTCGGCGATGTAACGGGCAAGTGCCGGGCTTACCCGGTAATAAAACTCGATAAAGACCCTGCCCTGCCTGCTCGTCAGCAGATGCCGGTCGCGGAATTGCTGTAAGACCCTTACTTCTTCGGGGACCATTCCTGCGCGCGCCTCAGGAGTATCCTGATATGCCGCGGTGGCGATAAAACACCAGCCGCCGGTCACCGAATATTGCGGCTTATAACCGCCTGCCGCCGTTTCAGAGAATATGAAAACCCCGACGCTGCGGCCGGCAGAGGTCAAATTAAGCATTGCCACGTTGACAGGATTGGGAGCCGGCGTCGTGACGTTACTGATACCGGTTCCATCGGCGCGGGTGACGGTGCCGAGGGGGGGATTAAACCGTACCCGGGCAGGGATAAGGTCGACCTCGGTGATAGTGGGAGAGAAAAGCCCGCTGACGCGGGGGAAATGCACGCTGACCAGGTCCACGTGCGCGGGCAGCGGTTCCTGTCTTACCAGGTTTGCCGGCGCAACGGAATTGTTATAAATGAAGTACGCCTCATCGTTGAGGTCGAACTCGACCACATACGGGGTGCCGGTATTGACCGCCATCTGCCGCGCCCACATCAAATCCGAGTTGAGTGTCCTTCCTGCGATCTCGAGCTTTCTGCGGTCATAGAGCGTCATACTGACCAGCACGGTCGCGGAAATCACGGCGATAATCGCCATCGACACTATCAACTCGATCAACGTAACTGACAGTTTCTTCATACGAGAAACAGGCGTACTCCGCTTGCAAAAGATCTTACAGTCCCAGTGTATCACATCCGAATAATTTTGCAACGGTAAAGCGCGCAAAAAAATTCCGGCCTTTGCATGAAGCAAAGGCCGGAACAAAACCGATCTTTAAGCACGCACAGACGCGCAGTCGATCTACCAGATCCCGGCGTCGCGGGCGACCAGTATCTCCAGATTGTTCCCAGCCCACTTGCAGGTGCCGTTGGTAAGATTGGCAGTGGTGCCGCCGTCAACCGACAGGTCGATCTTTTCGGCAGCAGCCTGGGGGACGCTGGCAACCGTTATCCAGCGCTCTCCCGCCGAGGGGCCGAATCTCGTGCCGGTCCCGAGCCCGGTCGAATTGAAACTAATGGCGCCGTTCGACCATTGGCCCATAGGCCACTTTTCAAGATAGGGGCCGTCCCAGCCTGCTACGCTGGTATTGAAGAGGTCGCCGGTAGAACCGCAGGCGCTGCCCGTGCAATTGCCGGGCCATGAGCCGACATCCGAATAGTACGCCATGATCGCGGTCTTGATGCTCTTCCAGTCTGCGACCGTACCGGAGAATTTCGCTTTTTCCACGGTCTTAAAAGCACTGGGAGCGACCACCGCCGCCAGGATGGCGATAATCGCGATGACAACTATAAGTTCAATCAGCGTAAAACCTTTCAACCTCATACTCTTCCTCCTTGTGGAATTTTACCTGCGATTGCCCTTCCCGCTATATATGAACAAAGCCAAAAAAACATCTGCGCTCTGCCCTTCACCCCCTTCGCGCTTTTTACGCTTCTCTTTATTATAGAGTGATATTCCCGATTGTCAATACATTCGTTTATCCGCCCGACTCCAGGGTCACGCGCATGACCTCTTCGGGAGTGGTGACTCCCAGAAGCAGTTTCTCGATCGCCGCCTGGCGCAGGGTGACCATGCCTTCCTTTACGGCGACCTCCCGGATGGCGTCCGCTGATGCCTTCTTGAGCACCGCCTCCTGGATGGGCGCCGTGACCTTGAGCAGTTCATAGATGCCGGTCCTGCCTTTATACCCGCTGGAACTGCAGACCTTGCAGCCTTTACCCTTCATGAAGGTGACCGGCTTGCCGATCCGGTCCTCCAGGCCCATGTCCTTGAGCAGAGATTCCGACGGAGAATACGCCTCTTTGCATTTGTCGCAAACCTTGCGCAACAACCGCTGGGCAAGCACCCCCAGAAGCGACGAGGAGATCAAAAACGGCTCCACGCCCATGTTCATGAGGCGCGTAAAAGCCGCAGGCGAATCATTGGTATGGAGGGTCGAGAAGACCATGTGGCCGGTCAGCGCCGCCTGCACCGCGATCTCCGCGGTCTCCAGATCCCGGATCTCGCCGACCATCACGATATCCGGGTCCTGGCGAAGGAACGAACGCAGCGCCGAGGCAAAGGTAAGTCCGGCGAGCGGGTTGACCTGGACCTGGCGCATGCCCGGGAATTGATATTCGACGGGGTCTTCGACGGTCATGATATTGACGTCCTCTTTATTCAAGAGCTGCAGCGATGAATACAGGGTGGTGGTCTTTCCGCTTCCCGTGGGACCGGTGACCAGGATTATGCCGTAGGGAGACGCGATGAGCTCCTTGAACCCGGACAGCGCCCGGGGAGGGAACCCCAGGGACTCAAGGCCCAGTACCAGCCCGCTCTTATCGAGGATGCGCAGCACGATGTTCTCGCCGTGCACGGTCGGGCAGGTCGAGACGCGGAAGTCGATGTCCTTGGAACCGACCTTCATCATGATCCTGCCGTCCTGGGGCAGGCGTTTCTCGGCGATGTCCAGGCCCGCCATGATCTTGAAACGCGAGGTCACCGCTCCCGCCAGGTCCCGCGGCAGCCCGGGCTGGCGGTGCAGCATGCCGTCGACCCGGTAGCGCACGTTCAATATCTTCTCTTCCGGCTCGACGTGTATGTCGGACGCCTTCATCTGGACCGCCTGGATGATGAGGTAATTGACGATCTTGATTACCGGTGCCTCGTCTCCGAGTTTTTCCGAATCCGCCAGCTTTCCCTTGTCGATGGAAGCGACGATCTCCTGCAGGCTGCCGGTGGGGCCGTAATACTGGTCCTGGACTTTCCTGATGTCCATTTCCTCTACGGAGACCGGCTCGACGTTCAACTTGGTCGTCCGCTGGAGCTCGTCGATGATGTAGACGTTGCTCGGGTCGCTCATCGCCACGGTCAGGGTGTTTTCGACGACGAATACGGGCATGAGCTTGTATTTACGGGCGAACTCCTCGGGGATCAGCTTGACGATTTCGGGCTCGATGATATAGCCGGAGAGGTTGAAGGTGGTGATGCCCTTCTGAACGTTGAGACACTTTTCCACCTCGTCGCGCGTGGCCCAGCCGCGGCGCACGATGATCTCGCCGAGTTTTCCTCCCGAGAGCTTCTGGTCGGCCAGCGCCTCGGCAAGCTGCCCGTCGGTAATCAGACCCCGTTCGATAAGAAGCTCACCGATTTTTTTTATGCTGCTTGCTGCCATGCGCTCCTACTCCCGGATCCTACCACAGATTTGTCTTTATCCATGAATCCACTTGCTCGACCTTGTCCATCCATTCATTGACTTCCTGGTCTCTGCGGAGCGGGGCCTGCGCGCGGACAGGCTGCTGCGGCCGGGGCACGGACCTGCGCACCTGTGCCGGGCGCTGCTGCCTTACTTTTTCTTCCTGCGCGGCGATCCGGCTTCTGCGCCGCTCTCTCTCCGTCTCCTCCTGCCTCCCGGACTCTTGCTGCTGCCGGGCAAGCAGCTGCCTTTGCTGTGCCTGCTCGAGCTGGCGGATCTGCGTCTCATAGACTTCTTCCCTCTTCTGCCGGGACAGCTCCTCTTCCCTGATCTCTCTCTGTTTCTTTGCCTCTTCTATCTCTTTTTCCCGTCGCAGGCGCTCTTCCTCGGCGAGCCGTTTCTTCTGCTCCTGCTGCTGGATACGAAATCTGTCTTTTTCTTCCTCTGCCGCTTTCTTTCTTTTTGTCTCTTCCAGCTGGGCCTGTTTACGCCGCTGTTCTTCTTCCTTTGCCTTTTGCGCCTTCAGGTTCTGCTCCTGCTTGAATTTCTCGGCTTCCTGCGTTCTCGCGTCCTTGTGCCCCTGCGCTCCCTTGGCTTCCTGTTTTTTCTTCTCTTTCGCCGCCTGCCGTTCTTTCTCCTTGGCCTGCTTTTCGACGAGCGCCTTCTTCCTGGCCTCGCTCTTGGCCGACTCTATCTTCTTTTTCTCTGCTTCCTTTGCCTTCTGCGCGGTTTCCGCTTTTGTCTTATCTGATAGTGCCTCTGTTACCTCTTTCTTCCCCTGCGATTCTATGATTTTCTGCTGCCGGGCTACGAGTTTTTTAAGCTCCTGGACCTCTTTTTTTACCTCCTCGAGCTCCTGGTATTTTTTCTTCTTTGCTTCCTCTTTGGCCTTCTGTTCTTTGACTTTCTGCTCTGCAGCGAACTTCGCCTGCTCCTGTTTCTTCTTCTCTTTCGCCGCCTGCCGTTCTTTCTCCTTGGCCTGCTTTTCGACGAGCGCCTTCTTCCTGGCCTCTTCTTGCTGCTTCTTGGCCTCTTTCCCGGCAAGCTCCTTCTTCTTATTCTCTTCCTCTTTGGCTTTCTGTTCTTTGGCCTTCTGCTCTGCGGCGAACTTCGCCTGTTCCTGTTTCTTTTGGGCTTCTATTTGCTTTTTCTTTTTGGAAAAGTCGCTGTCCATCCGGGCGCGCTTATCAACCATGTTTTCATAGCGCAGGCGAAGCGACTGGACATCCTTGTCCTGTTTCTGCACTTCCTGCTCCAGCGCAGCAAGGCGGTTCTCTAATTCCTGGTATCGGGTCCCGAGGGCAACGGCCTTTCCTGCGTACAGGCAGAACACCGCAAAAAAGAAACAGAATATTGCTGCCGAATGTTTTCTCATGGTCTATTCCCTACTGACCGGCGACAAGCCCCTGAAACATCAGGGACCGTTCCTGTTCCATGACTTTGAGAGCCTCTTCCTCCCGACGAATGTCCGCCTCCAGCTGTCGAGTCTGCGAAAAAAGGCCCTCCTGTTTTTTGACCACCCGTTCCAGATCGGATAAAAACGCTTCGTACCGTTGGTCTTGTTTTGCCTCCAGCGCTGCCTCCATCGAACGCCGGCGCTCCTCGGTCAAACGCTTCAGACGCTCTGCTTCGAGCGCTTGCGCGGCCTCTTCCTTCTTCTTTTGAGCTTCCCGGGCCCTGCGCCCCAGCTCTTGTCTCTGTGCCTCGGCCTGCTTTTTCTTTTCCGCTTCTGCCCCTGCCTTTTTCTTCGCCTCTTCTTGCCGCTTCTTGGCCTCTTTCCCGGCAAGCTCCTTCTTCTTATTCTCTTCCTCTTTGGCTTTCTGTTCTTTGGCCTTCTGCTCTGCGGCGAACTTCGCCTGTTCCTGTTTCTTCTTCTCTATCTCTGCGCTCTTCTGTTTCTCCTTGGCCTGCTTTTCCGCCAACGCCTTCTTCTTCGCTTCTTCTTGCCGCTTCCTGGCCTCTTTCCCGGCAAGCTCCTTCTTCCTGCACTCTGTTTCTTGAGTCCGCGCAGCTTCTACCGCACGCTCCATCTGGAGTTGCCGGTCCCGGGCGCTGCACGCCTGTTGCTTCTTGAGCAGCTGCTGCGCACGTCCTTTCCGTTCTTCCTCCTGCTTCTTTTTCAGCGCCTGCCTCTTTTCCTCGGCCTGCTTTTTCTTCTCCGATTCTGCCTTTGCCTTCTCTTGCGCTCTCTTCGCCGCCTCTTTCCCGGCAAGCTCTTTTTCCCTGCGCTCCTCTTCTTGAGCTTTTTGCTGTTCGCGCCCGGCAATCTGCACCTTTCTGAGCCTGATATCGTTCTGGAGCCGGGCCTTCTGCTTGAGCACGGCGTCGTATTTCAACCGCAGGGCATCGACTTTCTGCTGCTGCTGCTGGACATCCGCCTCAAGACGCATGAGGGTCCGCTGCATCCGGTCTTCGGAGACCGAAGGAAACGCCCTCGCCCACGGGGGGGACTCCCGCGCAATTCCTATAAGCGCGGCGTGTGCCGTTAACCCCACGGCCGCAACGGCCGCTCCTATCAATACGCGTCTATCCATGACCAATCAGTCAGCCCCTTCCGCTCTTTGAGCCAGATCATGTACTGTCCGCTCCAAGGCCCTGACCTGTGCCTCTTCGCTCCGGATGGCAGCCTCCAGACGCTGCGTCTCTCTTGTCAGCGCGTCTTTTTTCTTCTGGAGCCGTGCCAATGACACGGCAAACTTTTTGCAGCGTGCCCGCTGCGCAGCTTTCAGCGTACGCTCTATCTGGAGCTGGCGCTCCCGGGAACTGCGCGCCTGTTTTTCCTCGGCACGCCTGCGGCTTTGCTCCTTGAGCTTCTCTGCCTGCAAACGGGATTCTTCCTGCTTTTGCGCCTTCAGAGATTTCCGGCGTTTCGCCGCCTCTTCCTGCTGCTGCGCGCGTGCCGGTTTGACGGCCTGTGCCGGTTTTTGCAGACGCGCCTTTTTTTCCGCAGGCTTGATTGCTGCCTTGGCCTTGTGCTGCTCTAAGAGCTCGATCTTTCTCTTTTCTTCGCGGACAAACTCCTGTAATTCCTGCTTACGCCTGCGCAGTTCCTGGAAACGCGCTTTCAGCGTTCCGACGGTCTTCTCCTGCCGGGCGATCTCCGCCTTTACCCTGTCGATGCGAAATTCCAGTTCAATATCATCAGGCAAGGCATACAGGCAGGGGGCCCCGACCATGGTGCCGACAAAAACCGCCAACAGCGCTGTCGCGAGGATTCTCTTCATCGTGTTCTGCTACGGCCGCGTCAATGACTGCCGTTTCTTGACAATCGCTTCTTTCTCTTTTTCCAGACCCTGGATGCTCTTTTCTTCGGCAGCGAGGGATTCTTCGAGCTTTTTCGTCTGCTCGGCGAGCGCCTGCTGTTTCTCGAGCAGCTGTTCCCACTGCAGCGCCAGGCTGTTTGATTTCTCCTGAGCCGCGGTCTCCCTGACCAGCGTCATCTTTTCTTTGCGTTCCCGCTCCCGGACATGGGACAAGCCGATGCCGTATCGCTCCTCCTTGGCCATGTTCGTTATCTCCGTGTCGGTGATCACGGTCGGAGAAACGAAGATGAGCAACTCGGTTTTCTCCTTGGAGTCATACTCGCTCTTGAACAAGTGCCCCAGCCCGGGCAGGTCTCCGAAGAACGGGACCTTGGTGGTCTTCTTGATCGTGGTGCTTTTGATCAGGCCTCCCAGGATGAGCGTCTGGCCGTTCTTCATCACCAGCTTCGTAGAAGCGGACCTGCGGTCAATGACCGGGACGGTATAGGGAATGGGGTCGCCGCTTTCAGGCGTGACCACGAGCTCGAAGTCGTCGACTTTTTCGCTGACTTCGGGGTTGAGGATCATGGAGATGGCCCCGTTTTCGTTGATGGTCGGCGTTACGTGCAGGGTTATGCCGACGCTCTCGAAATGCATGACCCAGGTCACGGTCTGTGCGCCGTATTCGGATGTCGTCAGCGTCGGTTCCGCCCACGGCAGCGATTCGGTGATAAGGATCTCCGCGGACCGATTGTTCACCGTGGCGACCCGGGGAGCGGAAAGGATGTCGGTGTCATAGGAATTCGCCAGGGCGCTGATGACCACGTTGATATTTTCGTCGAAGATACCGAACGCGAAGGGGGTTTCTGTGGTCGTCCCTCCCGGGAGGGTCGTCGATTTATAGGGGATCTGCTGCTCGAGCTCCTGCCCTTCGCTCGAGCCAACCCTGAACTGCCCGACCCGGGCGCCGCCCTTTTCTTCGAACAACTGCCAGTTGACGCCCAGCGATTTCTCGCTCTGCAGCCGCACCTCCACAAACCGGGCCTCGATGAGCACCTGCCGGGGCGGGACATCGATCACGTCAAGGTACTCGGCGACGCGCTCGACGTTCTCGGGATAATCAATGACCACGATGGAATTCGGCTCCTCGCCGTAGAGCACCTTGCCCTCGCTGGAGAGCAAAAGGCGCAGGTCGTTGGAGATCTGCTGGCCAAAGGCGCAGGTCGTCAGGCATACGGCGAGTATTCCTGAAATAAGGATTTTTTTCATAGAGACGCTGCCTCCGGTTTACTTGCCCGTCTGGGAGCCGCTGCCGGTCGTGGTGCTCGTCGTCGTGGCAACCGACGTTCCGGCTTCGGAGATCTGCTGCGTGGTCGTCGTAGTCTTGGTGGTTGCTCCGGCGATCTCATCGGCTTTCAAGTACTTCAGCTTAAACACGCGGGTCGAGAGTTTATGGTCGATGGCCTTCAGGTATTCTTCTACCCGGGCGACGTTATTCGGGAAATCGATGACGATCAGCGAATTCTGCTGCTGGCCGAGCAGGAGTTTCCCCTGTCCGGAAAGCAAGGAATAGACCCCGGTGCCGGCGGTCTGGCCTGATGCGGAAGTCCCTCCCGCGGAGCTGGATTCGAACACCTTTTTTGCCTCGATGTGTTTTAAGACGAACGTCCGGCTGACCAGGTTGGGGCTTACCTTTATAATAGCGCCCTTCTTCTGTACGGCAAGGTTCGCCGCCTCCGCAATCGCCTCAAGCGCCTCGTCCAGCGAAATATTGGTGAAACTGGCGGTAATCGTTCCCTGGACGCCCTGGTCCATCACGATGTTCAGGTTATAATCGTGGGCGATTACGCGGAACAGGTCGACCAGCGGGACGTTGCGCAGTTCGATGGAATATAACTGTCCATTTGTCTCCAGACGTTTGATCTCCAGCACAGTCTCGACAACCGGTTCTGCACTTGCGCCGCCGGCCGGCTGCGAAGAGGCCGGTTGTGTTGCCTGAGCCTGGCTGGCCGCCTGTCCGGTCTGCGGCTGTTGCTGTTGAGGCACTGTCTGCTGCGTCGCCTGCGGCGCAGGCTGCCCTGCCGCGCTCTCCTGCTGGGCAAAAAGCTCTCCTGTCCCTGCCGCTGCAAGGGCCAGGAGTATTCCTGCGAAAATCGTCGATCTTCGTACTTCCACAGCTGTCTCCGTTGTTATAGTTCGCAAGCACGCGTGGCTTCGATTGCAACGCCCCGCCTCATTTCACGTACGCTGTGCTTTCGGCCAATTTCTCCAACTTGACGATGTACTTACCCTGGCCGTCCCGGAGCCTGACGTCTTCAGGGTTGATCGCGACGATCTCCTTGTCATCCACGGTATCGCCCTGCGCCAGCACCCGGCCGTTGATAATCGCCCGGCTCCTGGAATTCTGCCGCGAATAAAAAACTGCGGTCAACCGGAGATATTCAAGAGGTATGACCGAGCCTTCGACTCCCCCGGCCTCTGAAAATTCCGTGTTTTCCTCCCTGGTCAAAAAAGGATTGTCCCTGAAGGCGGTAGAAACAACGGTTTCCACGGCAGTCTCGGCACAGCAGGCTTCAGGAATATTCGAGCTTGCTGCAAACGCCCCTATGCAGACCAACGCCGCTATGGCCGCAACAATCTTCCTATCCAAGGTTCCCCCTTATGATTTCCCGCAATTTCTTAAGCTCTTCCTCTGAATACTGGCGCCATCGGTTGATCAGGTTCCTGCGCGCCTTGGGAAAGACGCCCTTCTTCTCATACCTGAAGAGGGTCTGTTTGGAGATACCCAGCTTTTCTGCGATCTGCTGTGCCGTGAACAACCTGTGCTCTGCCATATTACCTGCCTTTTTAGTTTTAAAGAATGTTAGTCGTTCGCATATCAGAGAGTATCATGTCAAATAAATGGGTATAAGTTGAACTGAGTATACTTGATGGTATTTGATAATATTCTAGGCCACCAAATATAAATTGTCAAGAGTTTTTTTATTGCTGTACAAGAAGTTAAAATCGCTTGTTTTAATTCTCCTGCGATGAAGAAAAAGACAAAAGCTGTTTTCTGTCCTTATCTGCCATGTCCAAAAACTTTACTCCTGCAAGAAATGATTTACTTTTGAGCATAGCGCTGCGAAGTATCTCTCCCCGCCCTTCAATCACAGAACCCGAGGATGCAAGGCCTCCGGAGTACAAAGTCATGGAGATTGTAATGCCTTTGGGAAGGTAAAAAGGCAGCTCAATTCCTACGGCTGAACCGTCTGCAGACAAATCCACGGCCTTGCCCTCAATCGGGTAACGCGACATGAGCGTTACCGTTTCATCCAGTACGATAATCTTTACCGCAGCGCTAAAGCTGAGCCGTTCTGACTCCCTCCACTGACTTACGCCCGTGACCGAGGATTTCTTCACGATAAAGTCTGCCATCTCGAAATTCCGGTCATCAAGTCTGAAATACAGGTCAACCGCACCCAGGATGGCATGAGGCGCGGCCACCAGCGGTTCGATCACGGTGCCGGTCATCTTAGCCAGACCATCGGTCAACGCCGTGTTAAACGGGTTGGCGCAGGCGACAAAAAGGGTGTCACCTGTCTTAAACAGGGGTATGACCACGTTCTGGATACAGAAGTTCTCATCCAGCAGGTGCAGGACCTTGGGGGCGATGACGTAATCCGAGACCCTGACATAGGGTATGCCGCTGGCATGCGCGAAAAATGCGGCAATGTCCTCTTCGGACAGAAAACCCAGTTTGACCAGGCACGACCAGAGGGACTTTCTGCTGCTGTTTGCCTCGAGTCTGGCAACGTCTATCTGCCAGGCCTCGACCCATCTATCCTGAACAAGCAGTTTTTCCAGTTCTTCCATGCTCTTCGCCCCTGCATCAGCGCTTAAATAACTGGATCATGTTCCACAACGGCAGGAATATGGATAAAGCCATGCCCATGACGACCGTGCCCAGCACCGCCGTCATCAGGGGTTCGATCATTGCCGTGAGGTTCTTCACGGCAGTGCGCACCTCGAGGTTGAAGTAATCGCATAAAGAGTCAAGCATCATAGGCAGCTGGCCGCTTTTCTCGCCCACCGAGACCATATAACCGACCAGCCTGGGGAAAAACTTGCTGTTCAGGATGCCGCCCGAAATCCCCTTGCCGTCCGCCACATCGCGTTTTATGCGGTCCACTTCCTGCGAGAGCACCACGTTGCCGATGGTCATGCCCACGATCTCCAGCG
>JAQTMD010000039.1 GCA_028714595.1 Candidatus Omnitrophota bacterium | reverse complement strand
TATTTCCTTCGACGATATCCGTAGTAACTCCTGCCAGCGCCCAGGCGGACAGCATTGACACTCTGACCATCACCACCTATTATCCTTCTCCGCACGGGGAGTATCGGGACCTGGAGATCCGCCGCAGTGTAAAATACAAGCCGCTGCCGGACTTAAGTTCAAGCACTATTCCCGGCCCGGCGGCAGGCCAGCTGGTATATTTAAAGAATTCCACATTCCAGGGGTTTCAGTATTACAACGGCACGCAATGGCTGGCCCTGTCTGCAGGAGGCGGCGGAGCCGGAGCGCGGGTAATCACCCGTTCCTGTTCGTGGCAATATGATTGGCGGAGCTATACCGGCTGCGGCTATGGCTGGGGTAATCAATGCAGCAAAGCCGGTGAATGCTGCACTCCGCCGGCTTGCCCTGCCGGATTGACGGATATCGGCACGGACATAGCGGTGACTTCGGTATTTTGTCCCGGTAACCTCTGCAGATGGGATACATGCAATCCGGATACTCATCCGATGACCACGGGCATGGTCATCCGCATATGCCTGAAAAATTAACCCCCGGGCAAAGGAACGCATGAGAATAAAAATCTTGTTCGGATTGATTCTTGCCGGCGTCTTTATTCCCCGTGTTTTCGCCCAGTGGCAGGATAATTTCAGGGAAATGGCGCTTTCCCGTTCCTGCCCGTGGGCAAGCGATTATAGAAGCGGGGCTGACTCTGGTCACGGAGATCAATGCGGCGCCGACGGCCTCGGCTGCTGCACTCCGCCGGGCTGTCCTGCAGGTTGGACTGATGCGGGGACTGAAGCAGTGCTCACGAAGGCTACGTGCCGCCACTGGAGCGGGTGCATGTGGAATGACGCCACTTCTGCTGCGCATCCGGTGGCTGTGGGCAGGGTCGTCCGCCACTGCGTGAAGAACTCGGCAGGCACGATCATCACCCGTTCCTGCCCGTGGGGGAGCGGGGAGACCGATGCTCATAATCAAGCTGATAAAGGTTGGGGCAACCAGTGCAATATGACCACGGATAATTGCTGCAAACCTGCGGATTGCCCTGCGGGATGGACGGACCTCGGCAAGGAAGCGATAGCAACGGATATTAATTGCCCGGGTCAGGATATTTGCACCTGGGATGCCAACAGTTATTTCAGGCATCCGGTGGCAATCGGCAGGGTTGTCCGGTACTGCGTTAAAGAATAGCACAACCACGGCAAAAGGCAGGTCAGGAGTCGGAAAATGCAAAGGATAATGGTAAGACGTTTGGCGGCACTATCAGCCATACTTCTATCGGTGCCATGCATGGCTGTTCCGTCTTTTGCCCGGAGCGACCAGCCGGAAACGACCTCCATCACTACGTATCATCCTGATCCCGTAAAAAACAATACGATGTATAAGGACAATTCTTTGACCCAGGGGGTCACCTATTACAACGGAGCGGGGTGGCAGGCTCAGCCGGGAAGCGTCTTCTCCGGAGCGGTGGTCGTCCGTTCCTGCCCATGGCAATTTGATTACAGAGAACGTCAGAAGTACAGTAATGGTACGTATGTGGCGTGTTACTATGGTTGGGGCAATCAGTGCGGTATAGCCGGTCAATGCTGCGATCCGCCGGCTTGTCCCGATGACGTCAACTGGACGGATGTCGGAACCGAAGCGATAGCGACTTCGGTATCCTGTCCTAATGTGCACTGCCACTGGGATAACTGTAATGAAGACGATCATCCGATGACCACGGGAATGGTCATCCGTATATGCGTGAAAAAGTAGGAACAGCCGTTATTATAGTGTTGCTGTTTGTTCCAACATTTTGTTTTCCTTTCGAGATCGATCCTTACCGGAAATCAGATGAGTCCCGTCTCGATCTTGTCTTTGTCCCTCTGCATTATTCCAAAGAAGGAGACTTTTCCGCGGATGTAGAGCACATCCTTTCCGGATTAAGGAAAACCCCGCCTTTCGGCGAATTTATCGACAGGATCGGCATCCACAAAGTCGGGCTTTCGCCGATAGAGGAAGAGCGATTATTCCAGGAGACTCACGGCTTCCCGCCGCTCAAGATACATCAAGAATTGTTCCGCACTATCGAAAAATCTCTCCGGCCTCCGTACAAGGTAGCGATCATCGACGCCAAAGGCTCACGTTCCTGCGCGGAACTGTCCGCGATGAATAAAGTTTCGGTGCTGATTATCGGCCGCGGACGCTATAAAAGAGGGGATGGTTTCGGCAAAGGGTTCCTGCATGAATTGGGCCATTCGCTGGGGCTGCGCGACGAATGCGTGCATTGCTCTCCGCTTTCCGGGCCCGGCCATCCCAACTGCGCCGCCAACAAAGAGGACGCTCTGCGATACTGGGGAGACCTGGCCAATAAAGCCGCAGGAGTGAGTTTTATCTCCGGGTGCTGCGGCAGCCGCGAATACATCCGGCCCACCCTCGGTTCTTTGATGAACGACGCGGACAAGGCCGATGATTTCGGCCCGGTCAACGAAAGGTATTTGAGGCTGGAGTTAACCGGCGATCAGGAGGCCTTGTTTTAGCTAAAGAAAACCTTGCCTTTCAACGAATTTGTTGATAAAATCAGTTATCTATACAGTTGAGCCATCGCCGGCTGAAGAAAAGCATCTTATTAAGGAAACCCGGGATTTCCCGCCGTTTGCCATTCGCCTAAATCCGTGTATAAATAAGTGGTTATTGATGCTTCGGGCGGCGCTTCCTGCGCGGAGTTATCCGGGGTACCTACGGTTCCCTAAAGGAAGGAGAGGGCATGAGGATCATTCTGACGGCGGCAATCATTCTCGGCGTAGTCCCTTTTGCCTGCGCACAGTCGAACCAGGCTGATTCGGTGACCATTACCACATATTACCCTTCGCCGTACGGCGTGTACGGCATCCTGAGGTTGAACCCCCGGGACAAACCCGCGACCTGCAGGGAAGGCGAAATGACCTATGATAAGGCTACCGCAACCAGGGGCCTGTATTTCTGTAATGAAACGCTCCAATGGCAGAAGCTTTCCGGCGGCCAGGAGACTCTCTCCCCGGGAACTCTCAAGGGATACGTAGAGATAAGCAACAGCGAGACCCAGTGCCCCATGAGCAATATGGATACCTGCGTAAAAAGCTCGGCCCCGGGTAACTGCACCTGCGGGTCGATCTTCAGCAACGTACGGCAGTGCACGGCAAGCTGCGAGCCCGGATGGACGGTCGCACCGCTGGCTTCGACGACATCGGGGAACCTGATGAGTTGCGGTATCCGGACAACCGTCACCAGATTCTCGTGTTTCAAGAATTAAAAGGAGACGAGCATGCGTTCAGACATCATCAAGAAAGGTTTGGAGCGGGTACCGCACCGGGCGCTGCTGCATGCGACAGGATTGTCGCGCAAAGATTTTGATAAGCCGTTCATCGGCGTGGCCACGTCGTTCACGGACCTGATCCCGGGCCACATCGGCATGCGGGAGCTGGAGCGCTACATCGAGCGCGGCGTCTGCTACGGGGGTGCAGTGCCGTTTTTCTTCGGCATCCCCGGCATCTGCGACGGCATTGCCATGGGCCATCTGGGCATGTGCTATCCGCTGGCCTCGCGCGAGCTCATCGCGGATTCCATTGAAACGGTCTGCAATGCCCACCAGCTGGACGGCCTGGTCTGTTTAACCAACTGTGATAAGATCACCCCCGGCATGATCATGGGGGCGTTGCGTCTCAACATCCCCACGATCATCGTGACCGCGGGACCGATGATGTCAGGACGTTTTCGAAAACGCAAACTTGCCTTTGTACACGATTCGTATGAGGCGCTGGCACGGGCGAAAAAAGGCGATATTTCGGAAGCCGACCTTGCGTGTCTTGAGATGGAGGCCTGCCCGGGCGCGGGTTCATGCCAGGGGCTGTACACCGCAAACACCATGGCCTGCCTTACCGAGACTCTTGGGCTGTCGTTGCCCGGCTGCGCGACTGCGCTGGCTGTTTCGGCAAAGAAACGCAGGATCGCCCAGGCAAGCGCAGAACGCCTGGTGGAAATGGTCAGGAAGAATATCCTGCCCCGCAGTATTGTCACCCAAGAGGCATTGGAAAATGCCATTACCGTGGACATGGCGCTGGGAGGTTCGAGCAATACCGTGCTGCATCTGACCGCCATTGCGCACGAGGCAGGGATAAAGCTTGACCTGAAGAAGTTCGACGAGATCTCCCGTTCGGTGCCGCACATCACCCAGATAGAACCGGCAGGCACGCATTACATGGAAGACATCGAGTTTGCCGGCGGCATCCCGGCGATCCTCAAGCGGCTCAAAGGGCACCTCAACAATTCCATGACCTCAAGCGGCAAGAAAATACTGGAAATCGCCAACGAGGCGGAGATCTGCGATGAAGAAGTGATCAGGCCCCTGGCGCGGCCGTATCACTGGGAAGGCGGGATCGCCGTGCTGCGGGGGAACCTCGCTCCCAACGGCGCAGTGGTCAAACAGTCGGCAGTCAGCCCCAAGATGATGCGCTTTACGGGCAAGGCGCGGGTGTTTAACCGCGAAGAAGAGGCGATGGCGGCGATCATGGGCAAAAAGATAGCCAAGGGTGACGTCATCGTCATCCGCTACGAGGGACCTGCAGGCGGCCCGGGCATGCGCGAGATGCTGGCACCCACGGCCGCGATCGTGGGCCTGGGGCTGGCAGAGTCGGTGGCGCTTATCACCGACGGAAGATTTTCGGGCGGTACCAGCGGCCCGTGCATCGGCCATGTGTCGCCGGAGGCGTCGGCAAAAGGACCGATTGCAATTTTGAAAGACGGCGATATAATAACTATTGATATTCCCGAGCGGAAAATCGACGTTACATTGAGCAGGGCCCAGATACTACAGCGTTTCAAGAAGTGGAAGGCAGTGGCCCCGAAGATAACCACCGGTTACCTTGCGCGGTATTCTAAAATAGTCTCTTCGGCGGACAAGGGCGCGGTGGTTTCATAGAGAGCGGATAACCCGTAAGGAACAAGATATGACAGGAGCAGAAATTTTCATCGAGTGTCTGAAGCGCGAAGGCGTGGAGGCGATGTTCGGCTATCCCGGCGGCCAGATCCTGCCCACGTTCGACAAAATATTCGATTCGCCGATCCGCTTTATCCTGACCCGGCATGAGCAGGGCGCGGCGCACGCCGCCGAAGGCTATGCCCGCGCCACCGGCAAGGTGGGCGTATGCGTCGCCACTTCGGGACCGGGCGCGACCAACCTGGTCACCGGCATTGCCGATGCGTACATGGATTCTATTCCCCTGGTGGCGTTCACCGGACAGGTGCCCACGACCCTGATCGGTAACGACGCATTCCAGGAAGCGGACGTCACCGGCATCACCCGTCCGGTGACCAAGCACAATTACCTGGTCAAGGACACCAGAGACCTTGCGCGCATCATCCGCGAGGCGTTCTATATCGCTTCCAGCGGCAGGCAGGGGCCGGTGCTGATAGACCTGCCGGCCGACGTGCAGCGCAAGGACGTGGAATTCGTCTGGCCGGAAAGCGTGGATATCCGCAGTTACAAGCCCACGCTCTACGGGCATCCGGGACAGATCAAGAAGGCGGCCAGATTGATCCAGAAGTCGAAAAGACCGGTGATCTATGCCGGCGGAGGCGTGATCTCATCGGGCGCGTCAATGGAACTGCGTCGTTTCGCCGAGAAAATCGAGGCGCCGGTGACGCTGACGCTCATGGGCCTCGGCGCTTTTCCGGGAAATCATGGACTTTTCCTCGGGATGCTGGGTATGCACGGCACGGGCTACGCCAACCACGCGATCATGGAGTCCGACCTCATCATCGCCGTGGGCGCGCGGTTCGACGACCGGGTGACCGGAAAGCTGGACGCCTTTGCCCCGCATGCAAAGATTATCCATATCGACATCGACCCCTCGTCCATCAGCAAAAACGTCAAGGTCGACATCCCGATCGTGGGCGACGTCAAAAACGTGTTAGGGCAATTACTTGAGGAACTGGACAAGACGCCTGATACCACGGACTGGCTTAAGGAAGTGCAGTCCCTGAAAAAGAAATTCCCGCTCAAGTACCAGACAAAAAACAAGCTCAGCCCCCAGTATATCATCCAGCAGATCGACGAGGCTACGGCAGGGGACGCCATCATCACCACGGAGGTGGGCCAGAACCAGATGTGGGCCTCCCAGTGGTATAAATACCTGCACCCGCGCAGTTTTATTTCCTCGGGCGGACTGGGTACCATGGGTTTCGGTTTTCCCGCGGCCATGGGCGCCAAGGTCGGCTGCCCGGAAAAGGTCGTGTTCGATATTGCCGGAGACGGCTCGATCCAGATGAACATCCAGGAGCTGGCCACCTGCGTGTGCAATAAGATACCGGTGAAAGTCGCCATCCTGAACAACGGTTTTCTCGGCATGGTGCGGCAGTGGCAGGAGCTGTTCTATAAGCGCCGGTATTCCCATACCTGCCTGTATAATCCGGATTTCGTCAAACTCGCGGAAAGTTACGGCGGCGTGGGCATCCGCGTCACCAAGAAGGAAGAAGTCAGGCCGGCGATAGACAAGGCGATCGCCACGGACAACGTGGTGTTCATCGATTTCCACATAGAACCGGAAGAGAACGTGTTCCCGATGGTGCCGGCCGGCGAGGCGCTCAACCGGATGATCGAGGGGTTGGCATGAGGCATACCGTATCGTTGCTGGTGGAAAACAAGTTCGGGGTGCTGGCGAGGATCTCGGGGCTGTTCTCGGCCCGCGGGTACAACATCGCGTCGCTGGCGGTCAGCGAGACGCTTGACCCCACGGTATCCTATATGACCATCGTGGTCGAGGCAAAAGACGAGACGGTGCTGGAGCAGATAAAAAAGCAGCTCAACAAGCTCATCGACGTCATCACCGTCACGGATTTCACCAAGAAAGAGCACGTGGACCGGGAGATGGTCATCGTCAAGATCTCCTGTTCCGCGAAAAACAAGGCAAAGATTGAGCGCGCGGCTGAGAAATTCGGGGGCAAGATCATCCAGTGCAAGAACGATACTGCCATCGTCGAGGCCGTGGGCGACCAGCAGCAGGTCAAGCAGCTGCTGGAGGCGCTGCAGGAGTTCGGGATAAAGGAACTGGTCAGGACGGGAAGGCTGGCGATCGCGTATTAAAGGAATGATCCCTCGCCCTTCGGGCCCGGGATCAATTTGCTGACCCTGCGTTAAGCGGGCAAATTGAGGAGGAACAATGGCAAAGATATACTATGACGGTGATGCGAATCTGGAGTTGTTGAAAGACAAGACCGTGGCGATCATCGGCTACGGCATCCAGGGCCGCGGCCAGTCCCTGTGCCTGCGCGATTCAGGCGTGCGCGTGGTGGTATCGGAAATGGAAGGCACGCCGAATTTCCAGAAGGCCAAAGACGACGGGTTCGTGCCGGTGCCGGCTATCGAGGCTGCCCGGGCGGCGGACATCATCCAGATCCTCACCCAGGACCACGTGCAGGCAAAGGTGTATGCCGAGGCCATCAAACCGAATCTGAAGAAAGGCAAGGCCCTGTGTTTTTCGCACGGGTTCAATATCCGGTTCAAGCAGATCAAGCCGCCCAAGAACGTGGACGTGTTCATGATCGCTCCGAAAGGGCCGGGGGCGCTGGTGCGCAGGATGTACGAAGAAGGTAAAGGCGTGCCGTGCCTGGTGGCGGTGTTCCAGGATGCCACGGGCGAGGCCAAGCAGCTGGCTCTGGCGTATGCCAAGGCTTTGAAGGCCACGACCGCCGGCGTCATCGAGACGACGTTCGATGAAGAGACCGAGACCGACCTTTTCGGCGAGCAGGCCGTGCTGTGCGGCGGCGTGAGCGAGCTCATCAAAGCGGGCTTTGACACGCTGGTCGAGGCAGGGTATCAGCCGGAGATCGCATATTTTGAAGTTTTGCACGAATTGAAGCTCATCACCGACCTTATCCAGGAGCGCGGCATAGCAGGGATGCGCAGAGGCGTATCCAACACCGCCTGCTACGGGGACCTGACCCGCGGGCCCCGGATCATCAACGAGCGCACGCGCAAGGAGATGAAAAAGATATTGAAGGAGATAAAGTCAGGCAAGTTCGCGCGCGAGTGGATCAAGGAGAACGAAGAGGGCAGGCCGAATTTCAACAAGCTCCTGGAAGCCGGCGACACGCATAAGATCGAAGAGGTGGGTAAACAGCTTCGCGAGATGATGCCCTGGATGAAAAAGTAGCAAGCTCGTCCGAGACAAAGCATCGCGGATTCCGTCAGAATCCGCTCATGTCTCGGACCAAGTTCGGCCCAATAACTTATGTTGTACTGCGTACTCCATAAGTTATGGCCTCACATGTGATGCCCTGGATGAAAAAGTAGAATGTCGGTATCCGATTTCCGTAGGATGCCGTGAACCGGTTGTGTAACTTATTGTATTGCTTAAGGTAATGAGGAGGAGGTGTGGTACCTCGGGGAACGTCCCCGGTGTTATATGGAAAAGATAGTCATATTTGATACGACACTCAGGGATGGGGAGCAGGCGCCGGGGGCGTCGCTCAACCACAAGGAAAAACTCGAGATCGCCCATGAGCTCACAGACATGGGCGTGGATGTCATCGAGGCAGGGTTTCCTATTTCCTCGCCGGGCGATTTTGAGTCGGTCAAGGAGATCGCCAAGGCCATCAAAGGCCCGGTCATCTGCGGTCTGGCCAGGGCGATCAAGGCAGATATCGACGCGGCCTACGAGTCCACACGGTATTCCAAGAACCCGCGCATACACGTGTTCCTGGCTACCTCCAAGATTCACATGCAGTATAAGCTCAAGAAAGCCGAAGACGAGATACTCCGGCTTGCCGTGGAGTGGACGAAATACGCCAGGAAGCTCTGCCGCGATATAGAATTTTCACCTGAAGACGCCTCGCGCACCGAGCGCTCGTTCCTTTTCAAGGTGGTCGAGGCAGTGATAGAGGCGGGCGCCACCACCGTGAACATCCCGGATACGGTCGGATATGCATACCCGGAAGAATACGGCTCGCTCATCATGGCCATTAAAGACAACGTCCCCAATATCGACAAGGCAGTCATCTCGCTGCACTGCCATAATGACCTGGGTTTAGCGGTCGCCAATTCTCTTGCCGGCGTGGCAGGCGGCGCGCGCCAGGTGGAGTGCACCATAAACGGCATCGGCGAGCGCGCAGGAAACTGCTCCATGGAAGAGCTGGTCATGGGCTTAAGGACCCGCAAGGATATTTTTTGCGATGTCGAGACTTCCATCAAGACCACCCATATCTGGAAGGTGTCGCGGCTGGTCTCCAAGCTGACCAGTTTTGCGGTGGCGCCGAACAAGGCTATCGTGGGCGGCAATGCCTTCAGGCATGAATCCGGCATCCATCAGGACGGCATAATCAAAGAGCGTACCACCTATGAGATCATCCGGCCCGAAGACGTGGGATTTACGGGCACGGGCTTTGTGCTGGGTAAACATTCGGGAAGACATGCGCTGGCACAACGGCTGGCGGAACTGGGATACGGCAATCTTTCTCCTGCGCAGATAGATAAAGTGAGTATCCGTTTCAAAGGGCTGGCGGATAAAAAGAAGACAGTGTTCGACGATGACCTTATTTCACTGGTAGAAGATGAGACAAAGACGGTAAAGCCGGTGTGGGTGCTGGACAGCTTCAGAGTCAATTCCGGGACCAAGGTCACGCCGCAAGCAGAAGTCTGCTTGAAGTATAAAGGTAAAGTCGCCTGCGGCAAGTCCAGCGGCGACGGCCCGATTGACGCCTGCTTCAAAGCCGTTGACAAAGCCACCGGTGTCAAGGCCGAGCTTCAGGACTTCCGCATTGAGGCAGTCACCCGGGGTAAGGATGCGCTTGGCGAAGTCAGCGTCAAACTGAAGGCCAAAGGCAAGGTCGTTACCAGCCGCGCCTCCTCAACAGACATCATCGAATCCTCGGTCAGGGCCTATGTCGGCGCCCTGAACAAGATCGAATCCCTCTAAAAAACCCGGGGACGTTCCCCGAGGTACCATACCATTAAGATATAACTATCTGTGATATTGAGAGTTAGAGAGTCTTCTTTTGAAGTCGTAACTATCTGGAATTTCATAAGTTGAAAAGCAAAGGAGTGGTACCTTGGGGAACGTCCCCGGTGTTACATACGGGTTGATTGGGTGGCCGCTGGGGCACAGCCTGTCTGCGGCAATGCACAATGCGGCTTTCAAGGCGCTGGGTGTTGAGGCGGAGTATAAGCTTTTTCCCCTGAGGCCCGAAGAGCTGAACCCTTTCCTGGAAAACCTGGATACCAGCGGCATCGCAGGCTTGAACGTCACCGTCCCGTATAAGGAAAAGGCGCTCAAGTTCGTGAAATTGGATAAAGAATCTGCTTTCCTGAAAACAGTCGGCGCCATCAATACCATGGCCAGGAAGAACAACGCATGGCACGGGTTTAACACCGATATACCGGGTTTTCGCCGACATCTAAAAGAACATTTTGAGCCGCGCGCAAAAAAGGCCGCGATCCTGGGCTGCGGCGGCGCCTGCCGCGCCGTGGCCTTTGTGCTGGCGCAGGAGGAAGCAGCCGAGATCAGGCTTTTTGACATCGAACCTGAGAAGCCCGCGGGTATCGTCCGGATGATCAAGGGTTTGTTCCCCGATCGCGCACTATCGGCGGTCGACAGCGTCGAGAAATTAGACATCGGCGGCAGCGATCTGCTGGTCAATGCCACGCCCGTCGGCCTGAAACAGGATGACCCGAGCCTTGTCCCCGGCTCGATGCTGCGCCCGGGGCAATTTGTCTATGACCTGATCTATAATCCGCGGGAAACAAAACTTCTGGCCGCGGCACAAAAGGCCGGGGCACAGACTGCCAACGGCCTGGGCATGCTGCTGTACCAGGGCATGTATTCTTTTGAGATATGGACCGGCAGGCAGGCGCCTGAAGGCGTGATGCGCGAGGCTTTAGACTCGGCGCTCGCCGGCCATTAACAA